>NZ_JBBMEK010000001.1:0-42882 GCF_040096555.1 Coprococcus intestinihominis
GATAAGGTGTGTGAATTTTATGAAGATCAGGTAAACAGTGATAATGATGAATATCTGGAAAGCACAGGGTACTCACTGATTGATTTTACAACAAGAGAACTTTATACCCTATCTGATCCGTATCGGGGATATAGTATTCGGGATTATATGATCCGATATGATTATAGAGAACAGGGAGACGGAGAAAAATATATAGATTTGCTGATCTTCTATGCTCCGATCCGGGGGAGAGGAAGGTTAAGAAAAGAGGAAACTATGCAGACAAGGCAGAAAAATAAGGACGTAGGCTTTCACTCCCCTATGTCCTGCTTATTCTATTCCAATTCTACAAACTGAAATTTTCACCTTACTGTGGAAAACCATACAAACTAACATAAATAATCAAAGAAATAACATCAATCAAAACAATTTCTCCAAAAATAATTGCAGCAATCTTCAATCCCTTTTTTGCCTTCTTCTTGTTTTCATCAGTTAAGACTTTTTCCTTTAGTTCGATTGCAATTTCTGACTTAGAGGAAGCTTCTCCTATTTGAGTTGGTACTTTATCCATTACTAGCTCATCCAAAGAAATTTCGAACATATCACTAATAGCAATCAGTTTTTCCATATCAGGTGTCGAGTCCCCCTTCTCCCAACGCGAAACAGCCTTGGCACTTACACCCAAACGTTCCGCCACATACTCCTGAGTCAACCGTTTTCCCTGTCTCAGCTTTCTGAGATTCTTTGTAATTGTTTTATTCATTCTATGCTCTCCTTTTTATCCTTCGCAAATCCGACGCGCCATCAAATTTACTTTTTCCAACATTAAGAAGACTTCTTGCCCTTTATGATACAGGAAACTCTCCAAACAATCCTCCTCTTAATTTAAGGGGAGGACTCCCAAAAACCAAGAGTCCTCCAACACATTTATATTTAGTTCCCGGCAACACTTCCGTAAAGCATTCCATCCATCCTTACGCTTCCCGTACCTTCCGGAACGGATTCCACCGTCCCTTTGCATAGCAAATCAAAAACAGCACAAACAGGAACAGATTGTGCGCAATCATGCATGCCCAGGCTGCCACCAGCCCCAAATCAAAGAAGCCCGTACAAATAAAGGTTCCTACGATGCGCACCAGCCACATGCCGACGATGTTGTATACAAACGGCCGCTTCGTCTCGCCCACGCCCTGCATCATGCCCTCCATAATAATGGAGAAGCCGAAGAACGGTTCCGATACCGCCACCATCCGAAGCACTGTGGTTCCGAGGCGAATGACCTCCTCCGAATCAGAAAAGATACTTACCAGCGCCGGTGCCGCAAAGAATAACGCAGCTCCCGAGAATATCATTAAAGCAATTTCAATCGGGAAGAACATCCGTGCCAGCTCTTTCAGGCGCTTTCCATCGTTGGCTCCATAGGCATTGCCCGCCAAGGTTGCTGCCGCCGTTTGCATACCGTAGCCCGGAATGTAAAAGGCGGATTCCACCGTATTGGCAATGGTATGTGCCGCCGTGGACACATCCCCCAAAGCATTTATCATAGACGCAAATGCCACATAGCCCAGGGATGTCCCGAAGTGCTGCAGCATATTCGGCATGGCCACCCGCAGACAAGGCTTTATAATCTTCATATCCGGCTTTAAGGACTGTCCCTTCGGAGACACCGACGGGTGCCGCCAAAGTACAATCGTAATTAATATACCTCCTACGATATAAGCAATGGCACTGGCCACCGCCGCACCGATCACGCCAAGGTCCGCGCCCCACATGGTAAATGTAAAGGAAAATACCGTAAGCTCTCTGGTGGGATAAATCAGTAAAAAGTTCAATACCACATTGACAAGATTCACCACCACACCGATTTTCATCGGTGATTTCGTATCTCCCGCCGCCCGGAGCACCGTACCGAAAATGGTACTGGCTGTCCGGAATAACATCGGCAAATATAAAATCAGGAAATACTGTCCTGCCAAATCCCGGATTCCTTCATCCACTTGCATCCATTTCGGAATCTGTCCGGACAAGCCTACCGTTATCACCGTAACCACGATACCTACCGCCAGCACGGAAAGCACCGCCTGAGAAGCGGCCCGCTTAGCAGAGTCTTTTTCTCCGGCTCCCAGCGCCTTTGCAATAAACGCCAAAAATCCCACGCCCACTGCAGAGATGGTACTACCCACCAGCCAGTTCAACGTGGTGGTGGCGCCTACCGCTGCCGTAGCCTGGGTTCCCAGACTACCTACCATAGCAGTGTCGATATATTGCACGGCAGTCTGCATGAGCTGCTCTAACATGGTAGGCCATGCCAGCGCCCAAATCACACCGGCCATACCGAAATTGAGCCGGCGTTTTTTACTCTGTTCCATAACTAAATCCTCTTTTAATTAGTCCTACTGCTCCGGCTTTTTCTTCGGCGGGCGCAGTCCCATAAACTGATAGAAATAGGTCTTTAACATACCGTTGTAAATCTTGCGGTTCTTGTCCGCCTGACGACCGAAATACTTCTGGACCTCCTCGTAGGAGGTAATCATGTAACAGGACCAGCTATCTAATCCCGCAAAGGCCTTTCCGAACTCCTGATACAGGCCAGGCAGAGCCCTTTTCTCCTCCAGACGCTCGCCGTACGGCGGGTTCGTAATGACAAAACCGTACTTTTTCGCATGGCTTAACTGACTCACCGGACGTTGCTGGAAATGAATATAATTCAGCACTCCCGCATCCTCCGCGTTCTGGCGTGCCGCCTTTATCATATCACCGTCAATGTCATAGCCCTGAATCTGCATAGACACATCCCGCTTAATCAAATCCTCTGCCTCATTTATCGCATCGTACCAAAGCTTCTTCGGCACAAGATGCGTCCAATCCTCGGACAAAACTCACGATTCATGCCCGGTGCGATATTTGCCCCGATCATGGCCGCCTCAATCGGGATGTTACCGCTGCCGCAGAACGGATCTACTAAAATGCGGTCTTCTCTCCACGGTGTCAACAAAAGAACAGCTTACTCTTTACGGAGTTCGCCTTCGTCACCCAGAACTTACCGTTTTTCGGGATATACCGCTCCCAAGGAAGCGCCTTGGTCTTTTCGAACAACTCCTCAAAAGAGGTTGCCTTAATACGATGCCTTCTATATAAGGCAAAGAGGATAATTTTTCTGTCACTGATTGAATAATATTATATATCATACGAACACACTCCTTTATTTTAGTCTCTGTCCGAGATAAGTATTGGTATGTATAACTGACCTTTTTATTCATTTTGTATGAATGCTCATTGACAAACGAATAGGAGCAAGGTGGGTTTCAACCTTGCTCCTATCGGTCAGTATATGCTATTCAGTTCAACAAATTGGAATATGTCTAACTGTTTTGTAAATTTACATTTTTGTACACTGTAAATAGTCTTTGATCAAATAAATACGGTATCTTAATAGTTCTCTTTTCTTACCTCAAAGTAAGCCTGAGGATGATTACATACAGGGCATTTTTCAGGAGCTTCTGCACTAACTACAAGATGTCCGCAATTGCGACATTCCCACATTGTAATGCCACTCTTCTTAAACACTTCCATAGTTTCAACATTCTTAAGAAGTGCACGATATCTTTCTTCATGAAGTTTTTCAATCGCAGCAACACCTCTGAACTGAGCGGCTAATTCCGGGAAACCTTCTTCTTCCGCTTCATTAGCCATTCTAGCATACATATCTGTCCATTCTGCATTTTCGCCTTCTGCAGCGTGAAGAAGATTTTCTGCGGTATCTCCAAGTTCACCAAGCGCCTTAAACCAGAGTTTTGCATGCTCCTTCTCATTGTCAGCTGTCTGCAGGAATAATGCTGCAATTTGCTCATATCCGGCCTTCTTTGCTACTGAAGCAAAATAAGTGTATTTATTTCTGGCCTGAGATTCCCCTGCGAACGCTTCCCAAAGATTCTTCTCTGTCTTTGTTCCAGCATACTTACTCTTTACAGGCGACTCTTCCACCTTCTTGAAAACAGATGCAGGCTGCTTACATAATGGACACTGCTCCGGTGCTGCCTCTCCTTCATGCACATAACCACAAATACTACATACCCATTTACTCATTTTTATATCTCTTTTTCGATTTAATATTTCACTCTTATCTTCATAAGAAGTGTGTAACATCTTTTCTGCCAATTCACTTAACGGCTTTCCATAAAACTCCTCATAAAGATGAATAATCTCCGGATTCTCATGACTCCGTCTGAGTGTCATCGCCTCATCCCTTGTATAGAGACTTGCAATTCTCGCTTTACGTACCTCGTCCTTATCCTTCATGATATCCTTTGGTTGGCCGCCTCCACCGATACATCCGCCCGGGCAAGTCATAACTTCCACAAAATGATACTGTTTTTCTCCCTGCTTGATGCCCTCAATTACTTTCCCGGCATTGGCTGTACCATATACTACAGCGATATTCACATCTAAATCGCCAACCTTTAAAGTAGCTTCTTTGACGCCTTCATATCCCCTTACAGGTGTAAGGTTGAATAACTGTTCCGGTGATTTTTCTTTTGTAATAAATTCGTAAGCAGTTCTGAGAGCAGCTTCCATAACACCTCCGGTATTGCCGAAAATAATACCAGCTCCAGATGCATCTCCCATAAAATTGTCATATTCACCATCTTCAAGACTGGCAAAATCAATCCCTTCCTCTTTTGCCCACTTTGCAAGCTCTCTGGTCGTGATCACGTAATCCATGTCACGCATCCCCTCTACACCAAGATAATGAGCAGAAGCGTTCATCTCATCTCTGCGAATTTCAAATTTCTTTGCAGTACATGGAGTAAGTGCCACATTTACAATTGATTTTGGATCTATACCCTTCTTCTCAGCAAAATAGGTCTTAATTGTAGGTCCCTGCATTCCGATAGGGCTTTTCGCTGATGAAAGATTCGGAATCATTTCCGGATAATATGTTTCCACATACTTAACCCATGCAGGACAACAACTGGTAAACTGAGGTAAGGGAGCGTTTTTTTTGGTCATTCTCTCAATAAGCTCACTAGCTTCCTCAACAATAGTAAGGTCAGCTGCAAAACAGGTATCAAGGACATAATTTACGCCTAATTTTCTAAGCAACGAAACCATTTTCCCTTGTACAAAGCTGCCATCAGGCATACCGAATTCTTCCCCCAGCGCAGCTCGTACGGATGGTGACGTACTTACAATGACAATCTTTTCCGAATTCTGAACCTCTCTCTTTACATCCAAATATTCATACTTTTCCATAATACTGTCTACAGGACAGACATTTGCACACTGTCCGCAATTTATACACACAGCCTCTCCACAAGTCTGCTCAAATGTATATGTACCATGCACACCTATGGCATTTGTACATACGTCCTTACACATTCCACATTTAATACATTTTTCTTCCAAACGAGTAATACTCGGATTATTTCCCTCGATTGGAACACGCACATGTAAAGGTAAATGATTCATCGTTTATCCTCCTAAAAATATAGATTTGCAACACTATAAACCCGTTTGTAAGCATACAAATATTGTGTTTCCATTATACCGCAACATCTGTATTTAGGTCAAAAGTTTTTGCATTAGCAAAACAAATTCAAAGTTTCTGTTCCCTATAAAATTAATCTATCGGGATTCACCAAATCGCCAAACAACGATTTTTATAATTCTTTTTGTCATTTTGCCAGAAAATTACTCTGTATCTCCATCGGCATATGATAAGCCTGCCCACGTTTCATCAGGCTGTAGAGCTTGAAGCTCATAAGTTCCGGACTGGCATTCAGGCTACTACAGAATCCAAAGTAATTCAGGTCTTCATTTTTTGACATTTCAGCTATGATGTTGTATAAATAAAGTTGACACCTTATTCTCAAAGAATTCATGTATAATAAAGAGAATAAGGAGGGTGTTAGTGTGAGAAAATCAGATTGGGCAAAATGGTTGATTGTGATTCCGGCAATGCTAGGCATTGTGTTGGTAACCTATGTGGATCGTATAACAGATATCTGGGGATTTGGTGCATTTATCTGCCAGCTGATTGCGATTTTAGAATTGGCTTATGGTATGCGAATCGCGATGCTGGCACAGAGTAGAAAGAAGTCCTACCGGTTAACACCGGAAGAACGACATGAGTATGCACAGTATTTATATGAGAAACAATATCAACGTTACCCTGCTGTGGCGAATCAGATGCTTTTGGTTATGGCAAGGATGAGTATACTTCTTGACAATTATGAACGGGCTACACAGGAGCTGGAAGATATTTGTATAGATAAATTTAATCCGGCACAGTTGAAGGTGTATTATTACCTGAAAGTGGTTACAGCAGTAGTGGCAGGAGATACAGAAGGGCTTCAAGAGAGCCAGATGCGTTATGGTTAGAGACAAATCTGAAAGCACATTATTTTATTTCCAATCAATACTGGAAAAGTAATTATGAATTAGTGAAACAAATGATGTCACAATCCGAAGTCTATGTGTTTGAAGTGGATAAAATGGTACAAGGATTTGTAGGACTAAATGATGAATATATCGAAGGTATTTTTGTTTCTGAAGAAATGCAGTCATGTGGCATAGGTAACAGAGCAATTTCTTTTTACCAAAGAGAAGGGTTCATTATTCAATGTGAAGGTTTGGATGAAGCAATCTCCCCATCTTTATTCAATCTTAATACGTCGTAAATGTCCCTTATACGTTCTTAAAATCTCCGGCTGTATAATTATAATATTAATGCTGATAAGGAGTTGCCTTTATGCCAGGAGAGAACATTCGCCGAAAGCGCCGTCTTTCGTCTTTTCAAATTATCATATTGGGTTTTGCCGGAGTCATTCTGCTAGGTGCGCTATTGCTGATGCTGCCGATCTCCACAACAGCCGGGGGCGTAACGCCGTTTAACGAAACACTGTTTACCGCGACCTCTGCCGTATGTGTGACGGGGCTTGTGGTGCAGGATACAGGCAGTTATTGGTCAGCCTTTGGGCAAGCGGTCATTCTGACGCTGATTCAGATTGGAGGACTTGGCGTTGTGACCGTCGCAGCGTCGTTAGCGCTTTTGTCCGGGCGAAAAATATCGTTGATGCAGCGCAGCACCATGCAGGACGCAATTTCAGCACCTCAGGTCGGCGGAATCGTTCGTCTGACACGCTTTATCCTGCGAGGAACGTTTCTGATTGAGCTGCTGGGGGCGCTTGCCATGCTGCCGGTGTTCTGCCGGGACTATGGATGGCGGGGCATCTGGATGGCATTGTTTCATTCCATATCTGCTTTTTGTAACGCCGGGTTTGATATTCTTGGGACAGAGGATAATCTCTATCCATCCCTTACCGGTTATGCTGGCAGTCCAGTAATCAATATCACGATTATGCTGCTGATCGTGATTGGCGGCATTGGATTTCTGACGTGGAATGACATCTGCGAAAACAAGTGGCGGTTTCATCGCTACCGGATGCAGAGCAAGGTGATTCTCGTCACGACAGGTCTTTTAATTCTTCTGCCTGCTGTGTTTTTCTTCTTCTCAGACTTTTCTGCGCTTCCCGCCGGAAACCGGTTGCTGGCATCCTTTTTTCAGTCCGTCACGCCGAGGACAGCGGGCTTCAACACGGTAAATCTATCCGCGATGTCCAGCGCATCGCAGGGCGTGATGATCCTTTTGATGCTCATTGGCGGTTCTCCGGGTTCTACGGCGGGCGGTATGAAAACAACAACGCTGGCGGTTCTGCTTGCCAATGCTGTTGCGACTTTCCGTCAGCGCGATAGTGCCCAATTTTTTGGACGCAGAGTCGATTGCAGCGCCGTTAAAACCGCCGCGACCATTCTGATGATGTACCTTGTGCTGCTTTTTGGCGGCGCTGTTTTTATCAGCGCTTATGAAAACTTGTCGCTTTCCGCATGCCTGTATGAAACAGCTTCGGCGGTTGGAACGGTGGGATTGACACTTGGCATTACACCGCAGCTGCATATTACGTCGCAAATGGTGCTGATCACGCTCATGTATCTGGGCAGAGTCGGCGGTCTTACACTTATTTATGCGGCATTTTCCGGAAAAAAAGCAACCGGTGCAAAGATGCCGAAGGAAAAAATTATGATTGGATAAGGAGTCTTTTCTCATGAAAAACATTCTATTAATTGGCGCAGGCCGTTTTGGACGGCATATCGCAGTACAGCTTTTTCAGCTGGGTCATCAGGTCATGGCGGTTGATAAAAACGAGGAACGAATCAATGATGTGCTGCCTTACGTCACAAACGCGCAAATTGGTGATAGTACAAACGCGGAGTTTCTTCACTCTCTTGGCATTGGAAATTTTGATGTCTGCCTCGTGACCATTGGCGGCAGTTTTCAGAACTCGTTGGAAACGACGTCGCTGTTGAAGGAGCTAGGCGCGAAGTGCGTGGTGTCGCGTGCCGAACGGGATGTGCAGGCGAAGTTTCTGCTTCGCAACGGTGCTGACCATGTAGTCTACCCGGAAAAGCAAGTGGCAAAGTGGGCTGCGATCCGATACAGCTCCAATCATATCTTTGACTACGTAGAAATTGACGACCAGCACGCCATTTTTGAAGTAGAAATTCCGGAAAGGTGGATTGGCAAAAGCGTTGGAGAGCTGGATATTCGCAGAAAGTATGGTATTAACATTCTCGGCATTAAGCGTTCGGGAAAAACAGACGTTTCGATTACACCGGATACGGTGCTGTCTGGGGAAACAACGATTTTAGCGTTGGGCGAATATAAGACGCTGCAAAAGTGTTTCCGGATATGAACGGGCAGTAAATCCGATTGGACGCGGTAGAAACCGTCACATATTGGTGCTATAATATTATTTTAAGAGGGGTGGTGAAAGTGTGCAGAACAAAGGAAGTGAAATGTCAAAAGAGCATATTCTGGTGTGCCTGTCCTCGTCTCCATCCAATGAACGCATTGTACGAATGGCAGAAAAAATGGCGCAGGCATTTTGCGGAAGCCTTACCGCACTCTATGTGCAGACACCCGAAGACGCTGATATGAACGCGGAAGATACCGTTCGATTGCAGGCGAATATGCGTCTGGCGCAGCAACTTGGTGCAGAAATCGTCACAACACACGGAGAAGATGTACCGACGCAGATTGCGGAATATGCGCGGCTCTCCGACGTGACCAAAATCGTAATCGGGCGAAGCGGTTTGAAGCGGCGGCATTTCTGGAGCGAACCGACGCTGACAGAACGGCTCATCGCACTGGCTCCGGAGGTAGACATTCACATTATTCCAGATGCGGAAGTCTACAAAAACTATCGCAGGAACCGGCTGATCGCTATCTGCCCGGCGCTTCCGACCCCCTGGGAACTGCTTCTGACTGTCGGGATTCTGGCGGCTGCAACGATCATTGGATGGGTCTTTCTGCGGCTCGGCTTTGCAGATGCCAATATCATTATGGTTTACCTACTGGGTGTGCTTCTGACCTCCGCCTTTACCAGCGGGTATATCTGCGGTGTGCTGTCCGCTTTTTTGAGCGTCATCCTGTTCAATTATTTTCTGACGGAACCCAGACTGTCCTTGGTTGCCTATGGCAGCAAATATCCCATAACCTTTGCAGTCATGTTTGCAGCGGCGCTTTTGACCGGCACACTTGCCGCAAAGCTTAAAGTCCATGCACAGCTATCCGCACGGGATGCTTATCGCACGAAGCTCTTTTTTGATATGAACAGGCAGCTTCAAAAGGCAGAAACGCCGGAGGAAGTCTATCGGATGACCGCAATGCAGATACAAAAGCTCATGCAGCGGGACGTTTTGATTTGCCCAGCGCAGGGCGGTGCTTTGTTGGATGAAATTATTTACCCGGTTGACGGGCGTAGCCCATACAGCATCTCAGATGCGGATGGGGAGCAAAACGTGATTCAATGGGTCTGGCAAAACCGCAAGCGTGCCGGCGCAACGACGCATAACTTTCCAAAGGCAAAATGGCTGTATCTTGCCATTCGTACCGGGCAGCAGGTTTTCGGCGTTGTCGGGATTCTGATGGATAAGCAAACGCAGCCTGACGCATTTACATCCAGCGTTCTGTTCTCCATTCTCGGAGAGTGCGCTCTGGCGCTGGAAAGCCTGCACAATGCCGCAGAAAAGGAAAAAGCTGCTGTTTTTGCAAAGAACGAACAGCTTCGTGCCAATCTTCTTCGTTCGATTTCTCATGACCTCAGAACCCCGTTGACCTCCATTTCCGGTAATGCAGATACGCTGCTGCACAGCTATAATGCGCTGGATGAGCAAACACGGAAACAGATTTTTACGGATATCTATGATGATGCGCAATGGCTGACTGGTCTGGTTGAGAATTTACTTTCTATTACGAAAATCTCGGACGGCAGCGTAAAGCTGCGCCTTTCTGATCAGGTCGTGGATGACATCGTATCGGAAGCATTCCGGCATATTGACCGAAGATCGACAAAACATCACATCGAGGTAGATTGCGGAGACGTACCGTTGCTAGTGCGGGTGGACGCAGGACTCATCGTGCAGGTACTTATCAATCTGGTGAACAACGCAGTCAAATATACTCCGACTGGATCGAACATCCGGATTACGGCAATCCCGCGAGAAAATATGGCTGAGATATGCGTCAGCGATAACGGTCCCGGTATCTCAGATGAACTAAAAGAACGTGTTTTTGAAATGTTCTTTACTGGGAGTAATCCAATTGGCGACAGCCGCCGAAGTCTTGGGCTTGGACTTACTCTCTGTCAAACCATTATTCATGCACATAATGGCGAAATGACGCTGAAAGACAATTCGCCGCATGGATGCATCTTTTCCTTTACGGTACCACTTAGTGAGGTGAACTTAAATGAATAAGCCGCTTGTTCTTGTTGTAGAAGATGATACCCCGGTGCGCAATTTAATCACGACGACGCTGAAAACTCACGAATACAGATATCTCTCGGCTCAAAACGGCGCAAGTGCCGTGCTGGAGGCGCTGTCGCATAATCCGGATATTGTGCTGCTCGATCTGGGACTCCCGGATATGGACGGTGTGGAGATCATCCGAAAAATCCGTTCGTGGTCGAATATGCCGATCATTGTGATCAGCGCCAGAACGGAGGATTCTGATAAAATCGGGGCGCTGGATGCCGGGGCAGACGATTACCTGACGAAACCCTTTTCTGTGGATGAGCTACTGGCGCGGCTACGGGTGACGCAGCGAAGATTATCGTTGATGAAAGCGGATACGGCGCAGGAAACTCCGATTTTTACGAATGGTGCGCTGAAAATCGACTATGCGGCAGGCTGCGCATATATTGATGGTGCAGAACTGCACTTGACGCCCATCGAATACAAGCTGCTGTGCCTGCTCTCAAAAAATGTGGGTAAGGTTCTGACACACACCTACATTACGCAGCAGATTTGGGGCAGCAGTTGGGAAAATGATATTGCTTCTCTGCGAGTATTCATGGCAACCCTGCGCAAAAAGCTGGAAAACGGGAAAGATGGGCAGCAATACATACAAACGCATATCGGCATCGGTTATCGGATGCTTCGGGTTGAGTGAACAATTCCTGAGCTCAAAATTCAGTACTGAATTTTGAGCTCAGGAATTGTTGATTTGGCACCACCTTTCATTTGCATGGAATGACCACACCATGCAAATGAGCTGACCATCGTGATATCAAAGGAAGCGAGCCGGGCTTTGATAAGTCTCGTCGTCTTCTCTGTTTTTTGCGATTTTTATTATCTTGAGAATTTATCACTGTAACGAATATGCATATCTTCCCAATCCATGAACAATACATAAAATACCTTTCCGTATTGCGGGCTCTCTACAATTCTTCCATGATCAAGCACAGAAAGGTAGGATCCGTCAGCTTTTCGAAGATGGAAGTGAATATAGTCATTTTCATTACCATTGTCAATCTGTTCCCAGATACTTGATTCTATCTGTTGCTGTTCATCTTCCCGAATCAAGTTTCGAAAACTTTTCTTAGTAAATTTGAATAGTTCATCTATATCTTTATATCCAGCCATATGAAAAAATTCATCATTTGCATAAAATAGTTCATCATCTTTCTCCATCCACTTTTAGGAGTTACTTCAAATTTCCATTTTTCATCTCCTATTGTAAATGTATAAGAAACAGGATGATTTGTTTCACCATCTGATTGATAAACCACTTTATAAGTATCACTCCATGGAGCGTCCGTTTTTAAAATTTTATAGTCGTATCCAAAATTTGAAAGTGCATGGAATGAGTCTGAAAAAATGTCCGGAACACGCAGGATAACGATAGTAAATCCCCAGAAATACTCTTGCTCGTTTTTATCTTTCAGGTAGACTGGATTGCGTACCGCAATTCCATAGCTACCCTGTTTCAATTCGAAAGGACCTTGCGTAATGATTGTATGGTTGTCTCTGGCGTAACAGGAAATCTTTCCGCGGTCTTTATCATGGATTAAATCAATCTTACCTGCCTCATTTCCATCAGCCGGATAAATATCTGTAACAACACCATTAGGAGCAAGCTGTATGCATTCAATAGAATCAGACATAAGATTCCCGGCAATCGTTTCAAACTGATGAATCTCACCATTTTCACTGATTAGAATCTGTTCCAAGGCATCCGTGATCTCAATTCCATTTGTAATTTCATTCTTTATGCGTTCGCCATAGGTGGCTACGTTTAATTGTGCTGTTATGTGTCTCTGCTCTTTTTCGTGGGTGTCTGTTATGTATACAATTAAACCAACAAGGCATACGCCCAGTAAAAAAATGATAAGAGGCACAAGTGTTTTCTTTTTCACTTAGTTCACCTCGTTTTATCCATGGGAATTTGTAACTGTTCAGAGCCAAGCAAAATTTCAAAAAACAGGTATAAAATGCTTGCATTTTTAAGACTGTTTTTGAAATTTTATTTGGCGGATACGCCACACCGACGAAATGCGTAGCATTTTGGAGGTTAGCTCTGAACAGTTACAAAAATTTAAAAGTAAATTTGCATTTTACCTATTGATATATTGTGTGGAATAGTCTAAAATAAATAACATAAGTGGTGATTTGTGGTAAATAGTGGTTTTAAGTGGGACTTAATACCTTTATGTTGTGGCAGACATGAAGATTTCCGTAAGACAAAGGTGGACATGGAATGGATGGCTTTATTGGCGAGTATTATCATACAATAGATACAAAGGGCAGAGTGATCATTCCCCAGAAGTACAGAGAAGACCTGGGGGATACATTTATTTTGTCCAAAGGCCTTGACGGTTGTCTTTGGATTCACCCGATGGATGAATGGCGGGAATTTACTGCAAAGTTAAGAGAATTATCTACCATTGATAAAGAGAGCAGACAGTTCAAACGTTTTTTTATGTCAGGAGCAACAGAATGCGAATTTGACAAGCAGGGACGTATTCTTGTACCGGCTTCACTCCGCAAGTATGCAGACCTCCAGAAAGATGTTGTACTGACGGGTATGGATACCCGAATTGAACTCTGGAGTGCAGAGAAGTGGGATGTGGAGAATGACATGGATGATGAGGATATGGAAGCGGTCGCTGCCCATATGGCGAGTCTCGGTGTGAATATATAGGAGGACATTATGACGTTTCAGCATTATTCTGTATTACTGAATGAGACGATTGAACAATTAGATATAAAAGAGAATGGCATCTATGTAGATGGCACTTTAGGCGGAGGCGGTCATGCCAGTGCTGTTTTGCAGCGCCTGGGTGAGACAGGCCGTCTGATCGGTATCGACCAGGATGCAGCAGCAATAGAAGCAGCCGGAGACCGGCTGGCACCATTTGGCGACAAAGTGACCATTGTCCGCAGCAATTATAGTGCAATGCCTCAGGTTCTTGCAGATTTGGGCATTTATGGTGTGGATGGAATCGTACTCGATCTTGGCGTATCCTCTTATCAGCTGGACACTGTTGAGAGAGGATTTACTTACAGAGAAGATACCGTTCTTGATATGCGCATGGATCAGCGTCAGACGAAGACAGCCAGAGACATTGTGAATGATTATACAGAAACAGAATTGTTTCATATGATCAGAGATTATGGCGAAGATAAGTTTGCACGCAATATTGCCAAGCATATCGTTATGACCAGAGAGAAAAAGCCAATCGAGACAACCGGGGAACTCAATGATATTATCCGGGCTGCTATTCCGGCGAAGGTCAGAGCCAAGGGTGGTCATCCATCCAAGAAGACTTATCAGGCAATCCGCATTGAATTGAATCATGAACTGGATGTTTTGAAGAATACGCTGGATCAGATGATCGATCTGTTGAATGATCATGGAAGAATATGTGTGATCACATTTCATTCACTTGAAGATAGAATTGTTAAGAACATTTTCAATACTAATGAACGGCCGTGTACATGCCCGCCGTCTTTTCCTGTATGTGTTTGCGGGAAGAAGTCAAAGGGCAGAGTGATTACCAGAAAACCGATACTTCCAAGTGAAGAAGAACTGGAAGTGAACAGTCGTTCAAAGAGCGCGAAACTCAGAGTTTTTGAAAGAATCAGAGAATAAGAAAACGATCGGATGCGGCAGGCGCAGACGGTCCTGTTAATGAAGAAAGGGT
This sequence comes from Coprococcus intestinihominis, assembly GCF_040096555.1. Classification (NCBI taxonomy): domain Bacteria; kingdom Bacillati; phylum Bacillota; class Clostridia; order Lachnospirales; family Lachnospiraceae; genus Coprococcus; species Coprococcus intestinihominis. Next base: position 14,526 of record NZ_JBBMEK010000001.1, read on the forward strand.
GGCGTTGGATGGCAGAGAAGAGAGCAAACCAATCGATGGCTTATCGAAGAGAGCCCGAACGCTATTATATAGATGGAAATACAGCAAGAAGGCTGAATGAACAGCCTGAAACACCTAAAAGAAGAAATAAAGCTGTACAGTCCAGGCCGAAACAACGGACTGTACAGCATAAGAAGCGTGTATCGGTTTTTGATTTGAAGTATACACTGTTTCTTGTGACATCGGTAGGCATTACCCTGGCTGCCTGTTTTATGTATTTACATTCCAGTTCTGTATTGAAGAAGAATGAACAGGCTGTGACAGCCCTTCAGAGTCAGCTGCAGACCGTCCAGGAACAGAATAATTCACTGAAAGAAAGCCTGAATAAGACCATTGATCTGGATGAGATTTACCAGATTGCAACCGGAAGACTGGGAATGGTCTATGCCGGTGAAGATCAGGTAATTTATTATGACAGCAGCAATAATGATTATATACGACAGTATGAATCTATACCTGGCGGAAAATAAAATAGACATTAAATTTAGGTGATTAATAGATGGCGGATAAAAAAATACGGAAATTTTCAAAGACGAACAGAAGAAGACTGCTCGTTGTATTCTTGTTTGTGCTGATCTGCTTTGTGCTGCTAGTGGTCAGACTTGTGCAGATCAATGTAAAAAACGGTACAGATTACGAGAAGAATGTACTCTCGTTGCTCAACTATGATGGACAGACAATTCCCTATAAACGAGGGGATATTACAGACCGAAACAAAACCGTTCTTGCAACAAGTGAGAAAATCTACAATCTGGTGTTGGATCCGTATGTCATTACGCACAGCAATATCGATAAGGCTTCTGAATACGCCAAAGAAGTTCTGGAAGAATATTTTTCAATCAGCAAGGATGATGTGGATACGATTTTAACGCAACAGTCGGACAGCCGGTATGTCGTTTTGAAGAGGAAAATGACATATGATGAGAAAAAGCCGTATGATGATTTTCTTGCTTCAGAGGATGAGAATGATGCGCAGAAGATCAAGGCTGTTTCATCGGGAATCTGGTTTGAAGAAAGCTATCAGAGAATCTATCCTTTTTCGACGCTGGCCTGTGATCTGATTGGTTTTACAGCTTCTGATAACAGCGGTCTATGGGGAATTGAAAGCTATTATAATGATACATTGTCCGGAACCAATGGAAGAAAGTACGGTTATCTTACGGATAATGTGGATCTCCAGACCGTTACAGAGGAACCACATAATGGCAAGACAGTTGTATCAACCATTGATATCAATATCCAGCGTATTACAGAGAAATATATCAGCCAGTTCATGACAGAAACCGGGGCCAAAAACGTGGCTGCTATTGTTATGAATCCGAATAACGGAGAGGTTCTGGCTATGGCGAGTGCTCCGATATTTGATCTGAATAACCCGAGAGATCTAACAGTGGCCGGTTACACAGAGGATCAGCTGGCGGACATGACGGATGAGGAAATGTCGGATGCCCTTTATACGCTCTGGCGTAACTTCTGTGTGAATGATAGCTATGAGCCGGGTTCAACCGTCAAGACTATGACGGTTTCCTATGCGCTGGATCAGGCACTTGTAGACCCGAACGAACAATTCTACTGTGACGGTGGTCAGACCTACGAGAACGACAGTACTTTTGTTTCCTGCAACAGTGTGCATGGTGAATTAGATCTGACGGGCGGTATTACACATTCCTGCAATGATGTCATGATGCAGCTCAGCGACAGAATCGGCATCACTTCCTTTACGAAGATGCAGAAACTGTTTGGACTTGGGCAGTTGACAGGTATCGATCTTCCGGGAGAAGCAAGCTGTGCCGGTACGATTTATACAGCAGACAATATGGGACCTGTTGAAATGTGGACAAGTTCCTTTGGCCAGGGATACAATGCGACGATGGTACAGGTTGTATCAGCCTTTTGCTCGATTGTTAATGGCGGTTATTATTATAAGCCGCATGTAGTATCTGAGATTGCATCGGATAATGGCAATACGGTGCAGGTTTTTGATAAGACACTGATGCGGACAACTGTTTCAAAGACAACCTCCGAATGGATGAAGAATGCTCTGTATGAGACGGTAGAGAATGGTACAGGTAAGGCAGCACAGGTAGCCGGATACAAGATCGGCGGCAAGACAGGTACAGCAGAGAAGCTTCCTCGAGGCGGCAAAGAACGTCTTGTATCCTTTATTGGCGCAGCACCGATTGATGATCCGCAGCTGGTTGTCTATGTGGTTGTCGATGAGGCCAATGCAGAGGATCAGGGGCAGAGCTCCTTTGCCTCCACAATTGCAAGTAATATATTCTCTGAGGCATTACCATATCTGCAGATCTTCCCGACGGAAGAAGTGACAGAGACAACCAATGAGAACACCTCAGACGGTTCTTATGATGATCAGTTCGATGAAGGTGCGGATAATTCGGATAACGGCACATCAGATGATGATGAATAACAGCTGTTCTAATAGGAATAACGACAACATAATATAATAAAAAATAAAGCGGACGTATGTATGCATATTAAAATCTATCATAGACGAAAGATGCTCATAGTGGCCGCTTTTATTGTGGGTATCGGCCTGGTTTTGATGGGGCGGCTGGCTTATCTGATGATATTTCGGTCGGCGTACTATCAGAGCCAGGCCGATGCACTGCATGAAAGGGAGCGAAGCATCAAGGCGGCACGGGGGCTGATTTATGACAGAAACCAAAGGGTTTTGGCGGACAACAAATCTGTCTGTACAATTTCTGTGATACACAATCAGATCAAAGAACCTGAAAAGATTATCCGTGTTTTATCAGAGGTCTTGTCGCTGGATGAAGCAAAAGTACGGGCACGGGTCGAAAAAGTGTCATCTATTGAACGTATTAAGGCTAATGTTGACAAAGCGCTGGGGGACAAAATCCGTGAATACAAACTGGATGGGGTTATGGTGGATGAAGATTATACCCGTTATTACCCATACAAAACGCTGGCCTCCAAAGTGCTGGGTTTTACGGGCGGCGACAATCAGGGCATTATTGGGTTAGAAGTTCAATATGATGCCTATTTGCAGGGAATAGAGGGGACGATTCTGACAACGACGGATGCAAGAGGCATTGAAGTCGAAAATACATCCGAGGGGCGGGTGGAACCGATTCCCGGAAGTGATCTTTATATCAGTCTGGATTATACGATCCAGAGCTATGTCCAGCAGGTTGCAAAAAGAATCATGGAACAGAAGGAAGCAAAATCCGTCTCTGTTATCTTAATGAATCCGAAAAACGGAGAAATTTTGGCCATGACCAATGAACCGGAATTCAATCTGAATGCGCCTTATTTATTGCCTGAAAATGCCGAAACAGACGCTATACAGGATGCGTTGAACCAGATGTGGCGAAATGGCTGCCTGAACGATACCTATGAACCCGGATCCACCTTCAAGATCATTACCTCTACAGCTGCGTTGGAATCCCACGCGGTTTCACAAAATGACCGTTTTTACTGCCCGGGATATAAGATTGTCGATGACCGGCGGATACGATGTCACAAGATCAGCGGACATGGCTCTGAATCCTTTGTGGAAGGACTGATGAATTCGTGCAATCCTGTTTTTATCGAAACCGGTCTTAGAACTGGCGTTCAGGTAATGTACCAATATTTTGATAGGCTTGGACTTATGGAAAAGAGCGGCATTGATCTCCCGGGAGAGGCAAGTTCGATCATGCATCAGATTGACAATGTGGGGGATGTGGAACTTGCGACGATTTCCTTTGGACAGTCTTTTCAGATCACACCTATTCAAATGCTGCGGGCAGTCAGTGCTGTCATTAATGGCGGCAAACTGATCACACCGCATTTTGGGGTTCGGATCGTGGATGCCAAAGGCAATATGATCCGACTGCACTATAATGAAGAAGCGCATGTCATTGGTTCCGAAGTCTGCGATACAATGAAGGCATTGCTTGAAAAGGTTATTTCGGAAGGTACAGGCAAAAAATGCTTCATTGAGGGATATCGGATTGGCGGCAAAACGGCAACCAGCCAGAAATTGCCCAGAGGATCCGGCAAATATATTGCCTCCTTTATCGGCTTTGCCCCGGCGGATAACCCTGAGATCATAGGCATCGTTCTAATTGACGAGCCGACCGGTGCCTATTATGGAGGAACCGTTGCGGCGCCGGTCATGAGAGAGATTTTTGAGAATGTTCTGCCTTATTACCTGGGGCAATGGCCGGACATAGAAAGTGATTCGGGTGACGGCAATGAATAGAAAAAGATTTGTGGGTGACTGGGCGATGCTCGGCACGGTATTCGGGCTTATTCTGTTTGGGCTGCTGATGATTTACAGTGCCAGCAATTATACAGCCCGGCTGCATATGGGGAATGCTTTTTATTATGTGGAACGACAGATTTTTACCGTACTTCTCGGGACAGCAGCGATGTTTCTGATGATGAAACTGGATTATCACCGATTGCTTAAAATGGCTCTGCCGCTGTATGGTCTTTCGCTTTTGCTGCTGGCGGCGGTTTTTGTTGTGGGGACAGCCAGCCATGGCCAAAAACGCTGGATTTATATTGGTTCTATTGGTTTTCAGCCGTCGGAATTTGCTAAATTTGTACTGATTATTTTCCTGGCATCCATCTGCGGAGCCGCCGGCAGCATGATGAAAAAATGGAAGGGCATACTGCTCGTGTTTTTATGGATGATGCCGGCGGCGGGAATGGTCATGGTGACAAATCTCAGCACGGGAATTATCATTATGGGAATTGCTTTCATTATCATTTTTATAGCCAGCAGGCAATGGCTGCCGTTTTTTGTGCTGATGGGATTAGGTGGTGGATTCATGGGGATATTTTTGAAGCTTGCCTCATACCGGGTAGGAAGGATCGAGGCATGGCTGAATGTTGAAACGCATCCAAAAGGTTATCAGACAAGACAGTCTTTGTATGCCATTGGTTCAGGCGGCCTTTTTGGCCGGGGCTATGGGAAAAGTATTCAAAAACTGGCGTATATACCAGAGGCACATAATGATATGATTTTTTCTGTTATATGCGAGGAATGGGGACTTCTTGGTGCAGGAATTATTGCAGCACTGTTTATTTTTCTGATTTGGCGGTGTCTGATTACGGCTAATTCTGCACCGGATATACCGGGGGCACTGCTGACGATGGGGGTAACAGCACATCTGGGGCTTCAGATGCTGATCAATATTGCTGTCGTGACAAACAGTATTCCAAATACCGGGATCCCACTGCCGTTTATCAGTTACGGCGGAACGTCGCTGATATTTTTGATGTGTGAAATCGGAATTGTACAAAACATTGCACAACAGGGAAAAACATACATATCATAAATTATGACGGGAAGTCACAAACCTGTAATCGTGGAGGCGAGATATGTCACATATAAAGATCCGCGGCGGACACAGTCTACATGGCGAGATTGAAGTTCAGGGCGCCAAAAATGCTGCTCTGCCCATCATTGCTGCCTCTGTTTTGAATAACGGAATGGTTCGTCTTCGCCGCTGCCCACAGATAATGGATGTGCATCATATGCTGCGTATTCTTCAGCAGTCGGGTGCCCGGATTATGTGGGATGACGGAGACGTCTGGGTAAAAACAGATCAGATGGATACAGTTGCCGTTTCTTCTCTGGATGCCGGAAAAATGCGCTCATCGATCATCCTTTTGGGGGCGCTGCTGGGAAGAGGACAGGAAGTTATAATGCCTTATCCCGGCGGCTGTACCATAGGGGCCAGGCCTATAGATTGGCATATTGATGCACTTCGAAAGATGAATGTACAGATCGATCTGAAGGAAAATAAAATTGAATGCAAAACGACAGGATTGAAGGGAAACAGGATTGAACTGCCTTATCCCAGTGTAGGGGTGACAGAAAATATTTTGCTGGCTGCTGTACTTGCAGACGGTGTTACTGAAATTATCCATGCCGCTATGGAACCTGAAATTGCAGATCTGTGCCGTTTCCTGAAAAAATCCGGTGCGTGCATAGAAGGAGAAGGCACAGAGAGGATATGGATCAAAGGGGTAAAAACACTTCATGATACAGAGTACACGATCATGGCTGATCGAATTGCTGCGGGTACCTACATGGCTGCTGCCGCCGCTGTTGGCGGAGAGATTGTTTTAAAGGGAATTCATATTGAAAATGTGCGTGCTGTTGCAGATGTGCTGGTAGAATCAGGATGTGGCTTGATTATTTACAAAGAAAGTATTAAAATAATAGCACCGTCTATGCTCTTGGCTGTTAAAGAAATTGAAACAGAACCTTATCCGGGATTTCCGACGGATATGCAGTCTCAGATGCTGGCATGTCTGTGTCAGGCCAGAGGGGACAGCACCGTGACGGAGCATATATTTGAGAATCGATACAAAGTCGTTCCGGAACTGATAAGAATGGGCGGTAATATTACCGTTGATCAGCGAAGAGCAGTGATTCATGGCCCTTGCCGGATGCATGGTGAAACGGTGGAGGCGAAAGAACTGCGGGGCGGGGCGGCACTTGTCATCGCAGGTCTTGCAGCAGAGGGAGAGACGGTGATTCACGGAAGTGAGCATATTGAACGCGGCTATCAGGATATATGCAGGGATCTTGGGCAATTAGGCGCTGAGATTTGCTGTATAACTGATCATACAGAACGAAGATGGGAGGATAATTGATTGACAGATACAGACAGAGAGATGCAAGAAAGTCAGAGAAGGAAGCGTCCCGGCAAACAAAAGAAAAAGAAGAAAAGCATGAAGGGGTGGCTGGTTCTGATTGTTACTGTCGGCCTTATTCTGGCGGTGGTGTTTGGCTGCAGGATTAAGACTATCCGGATTACAGGGAATGAGCGTGTCAGTGATGAGACGATCCAGACATTGATCCAATATGATAAATGTCAGAACAATTCATTGCTGTTGTGGCTGCTTAACCGCAAAACGGATATATCCTCTGAGCCGTTGTTGAACAGCATTCATGTACAGCTCAGAAATCCACAGACAATTGTTGTACAGGTGAATGAAGAAAAACTGTCGGGATATGTTCAGTCAGAAGATGAATACATTTACGTCAATGACAGCGGCAAAATTGTTTTGAAACAAACAGAGAAGCTTCAGGATGTCCTTCTTTTAAGCGGTATAACAGCTGATACAGCAGAAGTAGGTGAACAACTGGTGTCTGATGATACCGGTGTCTTTGCAGATTTTTTGGATATTGCAGCTATTCTTCGAAGCGAAGCGATTACTGCAGATAGTCTTGGCAAGTCAGATGACGGCGGCTATTATATTGTCATGGGCAAGGTTAAGGTTCTTCTCGGCAAAGATATATATATGGAAGAAAAGATTTCTGAACTGAATGATCTGCTTTCGAAACTGGAAGGTCTGTCCGGGACACTGCACCTTGAGGAGTACGATTCGACAAAAGATTCAATTATTTTTACAAAAGATTCATAAATAAAGGTTGATATTTTTAAAAAAAAATAATATTATATAATGGTATGGTACGATAAAAGGTAAAATATGAAGGAGGAAGAACCTTGCTTGAGATAAAACCAAATGAAAATGAAGCAGCAGCAAAAATTCTTGTAATTGGTGTTGGCGGTGCAGGTAACAATGCTGTCAACCGAATGGTAGATGAAAATATTCTCGGTGTTGAATTCATCGGTGTTAATACAGACCGTCAGGCACTGCAGTTATGTAAGGCACCACAGTTAGTACAGATCGGCGAGAAGCTGACAAAAGGTCTTGGTGCCGGAGCAAAGCCTGAAGTAGGTGCAAAGGCGGCAGAAGAGAGTATGGACGAGCTTACAGAGCTGATCAAAGGCGCTGATATGGTATTCGTTACCTGTGGTATGGGCGGCGGTACAGGTACAGGTGCAGCACCTGTTGTTGCCGGCATTGCCAAAGATCTCGGATGTCTGACAGTCGGTGTTGTTACAAAGCCATTCAGATTTGAGGCAAGACAGCGTATGAACAATGCGATCCAGGGTATTGAAAGACTGAAACAGAATGTTGATACACTGATCGTTATCCCGAATGACAAGCTGCTTGAGATTGTTGACAGAAGAACATCTATGCCTGAAGCGCTGAAGAAGGCAGATGAAGTATTACAGCAGGGCGTTCAGGGTATCACTGATCTGATCAATGTTCCTGGTCTGATCAACCTTGACTTTGCAGATATTTCAACTGTTATGAAAGACAAGGGAATTGCACATATCGGTATTGGTGAAGGCCATGGTGATGATAAAGCACTTGAAGCTGTTAAGCAGGCAATCACGAGCCCTCTGCTTGAGACAACGATTGAAGGCGCAACAGATATCATTATCAATATTTCCGGTGATATCGGTCTGATTGAAGCCAATGAAGCAGCTATGTATGTTGAAGAGCTGGCAGGTGAATCTGCGAATATTATCTTCGGTGCAATGTATGATGATTCTAACCCGGATTCAGCAACAATTACTGTTATTGCAACAGGTCTTGAAGAAGAGAAGAAAGTGGAGACACCACAGAAACCTGGTTATGCAAAGAAACCGCTTTACCAGACAAGCGTTGGCAGCAATACATACAAAGCGCCGACAGGAAGTCCTGTACCACCTTCATTCGTTCAGCAGAATCAGTCTGCGAAGAAACCTGCAGGTACAACAGGCAACATTCAGATTCCTAGCTTCTTACAGAAGAAATAATGAATTGAATATTTGAATTTTAAGGCACATCCGTCAGGGTGTGCCTTTTTGTCTTCAATATTATCATTCTTTTTTATCATCACAAAACTTTGGCGTGATGAATCCGGCAGTTTTAGTCGAAATATTTCAGATGATACGGCCCTGTTTTGACAAATTATTTATGGGACATACGCTATAATAAATCCGTACCAAAAATCAGGAGGAAAGAAATATTTTAAACCGGACTGCCACCTGGGATGAAATATATAGGTACAATGATTTCCTGCAATTCCATTATACGCATTTCATGAATCATCACTTGGCAGGGAAACTGCGTCAACGATGCAGGCGACTTTGCCGTCATAAGCGGAAGACTCTTTACCGTGTACAAATCAAATTGGGACTAAAAACAATAGAAACCATCGGGCTTTATGATACGGGGAACTGTTTGTACGAACCTATCAGAAGAAAGCCGGTCAGCATTATTGGGAAAGAACTGGCTGCACGTCTTTTTGAGGGAGAAATGGAGTGGGACACACGGTTTCGATTGATTCCATACAGCAGTATTGGTGTTGAAAACGGCCTGCTGAGGGGATTTGTCGCGGATGAATTGATTGTATTCGAGGGCCGGTATTTTTTTCAAACGTCGTATCCGGTACTGGCTGTAGCAAAGCAGCCTTTTGGTAAAACGGATGGCTATGAGATCATCTTGCATCCGAATATGGTCTGAGCGCATCAGATAGGTAAAATCATCATAAATCAGGAGGTAATGACGTGATGCGGACAATCAATTATGCGGGATATCGTATGGTGCGGGGATTCAGAAGCATTATTTATAAATCAAACGGAGAAATTCATTATATCAGCGGGACGGATGTACTTCCTGTGCCGTTAGAGGGCGAGGAGGAGAAAAATGCCATTGCTATGTTGGCAACGGAGGCAGAAAGAGAGCACGGACGTAATATTCTGATTGAACATAATCTGCGACTGGTTGTCTATATTGCAAGAAAATTTGATAATACCGGTGCAGGAATGGAAGATTTGATTTCTATTGGAACCATCGGGCTGATCAAAGCCATTAATTCTTATAATCCCGATAAAAATATTAAGCTGGCCACTTATGCGTCAAGATGTATTGAAAATGAGATTTTGATGTATCTGCGGCGCAGCAGCAAACTGAAAATGGAGGTATCCATTGATGAACCGCTGAATGTAGACTGGGACGGCAATGAATTACTTTTGTCTGATATTCTGGGGACGGATGAAAATGTGATCTACAATAAAATGGAGGAGGAAGTTAATTATCATTTGCTGTATAAAGCTCTGGCAAAGCTGTCGCCGAGAGAAAAGACAATCATTCAGCTTCGATTTGGCATACGAACGGCTGACGGTGAAGAAAAAACCCAGAAGGAAGTAGCAGATTTTCTCGGCATTTCCCAATCCTATATCTCAAGGCTGGAGAAAAAGATTATCGGACGCCTGAAAAAAGATATTGTCCGTATGGAAGGAGCCTGAGGTCAGAAAAAGGATTGTAGCTGCAGGACGTTTTGACGGCTGCATCTAAAATGCATCACTCTATCAGGCAGCTTTTGGTGAAGATATGCTGTCGGAGAAAACCTATGAACAGTGTGTGCAGATATGCTGTAGAATTCAAAGGGAGATAAAAAAGAAATAAAAAAAGGAAGCTATTCTAAACCCATTCTGTTATCAAACAGAATGGGTGATGGAATAGCTTCCTTTTTGATTTACGCTAACAACGAGAAAAAGTCTGTGCTGGCACAAGACCTTGGCGACTGTTGCGATAGCGAGTGAAATTCGAAAAATGTGTTTCATCTCGTTTAGTTAGATGAGAGAAGGCTCTTAATCTCATCCATAAATGTATCGATATCTTTAAATTCACGGTAAACGGATGCAAATCGAACATAGGCTACAGGATCCAGATCCTTCAGGTGATCCATGACAAGCTCTCCGATGACCATTGTCGGAATTTCACGGTCCTCTCTGTTGTAAAGAGCCGTTTCAATATCATCCACAATCGCTGTAATCTGAGCGGTTGAAATCGGGCGTTTATGACAGGAACGAACGATGCCGGCTTCGATTTTGGAGCGGTCATAGGGTTCACGATTGTTGTCTTTCTTGATGACGATTAATGGCAGTGTCTCGATTTTCTCGTAAGTTGTAAAACGTTTGCCGCAAACCGGACATTGGCGGCGACGTCGAATAGAAGCATTGTCGTCAGTCGGACGTGAGTCAATAACACGAGTATCTTCTGCACTGCAAAATGGGCACTTCATATATTCTTCCTCCTGTACAAAAGGGAAAACTCCCTGCTACCGTTTATTATAAACAATTGTGAATCACAGGTCAATTTAATTCGTCGGTTTTTGCATACATTTTTCGAGATCAACGTCCACAAGAATGATATCTGCACCAATTTGGCGGATGCATTTCCAACCGATCAGATATTCGGCATCTCGGCCGAAGAAACCGCAGAAACGGGAGGGCCCCGGAAGGATCAGCTGACAGATGACGCCTGTATGAAGATCAAATTCAATATCCAGAACACGACCCAAACGCTGACAGTCCCGGATGTTAATAACTTCTTTTTCGCGGAGTTCACAGATACGCATAAAGCAATTCTCCGATAATGCTATCTCTAAAATATATGATGCGGCTTGAAGAATTATTTTATTTTGGATATAATAAGGCCAAAAGCGTAAATGGAGGCGGAACAATGAAATTCAGACCGTGTATTGATATACATAATGGAAAGGTGAAACAGATTGTAGGCGGCAGTTTAAAGGATGAAATGAACCAGGCCATTGACAATTTTGTTTCAGAACAGGATGCAGCCTGGTATGCCAGGTTATACAGGGAGAAAGGACTGATTGGCGGTCATATTATCCTTTTAAATCCCGAAGGCTCTGAGTACTATGATGCAGACCTTGCTCAGGCCCTGGGAGCACTTGAGGCTTTTCCGGGCGGTCTGATGATCGGCGGCGGCATTCATAGTGATAACGCGATGAAGTTTATTCGCGCCGGCGCTTCACATGTTATTGTCACTTCTTATGTGTTTAAGGAAGGAAAGATTGATTTTGAACATTTAAAAGCAATCCATGAATCCGTTGGCAGAGAACATTTGGTTCTGGATCTGAGCTGTCGCAAAAAGGATGGACTTTATTATATTGTCACAGATCGTTGGCAAAAGTTTACGGAACATGTTGTGAACGAAGAGACACTTAATCTTCTGGCGCCTTACTGCAGTGAATTCCTGATTCATGCAGTGGATGTGGAAGGCAAAGCCTCCGGAATAGAGGAAGAACTTGCATCAATGCTTGGCGTCTGGGATGGCATTCCGATTACTTATGCCGGCGGTGTCGGATCTCTTGATGATGTTGAATTATTAAAAAAACTTGGCAACCGTCGTCTGGATGTGACAATTGGCAGTGCGTTGGATATTTTTGGCGGCACAATTCCTTTTGAGAAGGCGGCAGATATTTCCTGATACAGCATTGCATAAAATGACCTCATCATGCGCATCATTATGTTTGGGATGAATTCTCAATCTAATGATGCGGAGGTATTTGTATGGCTGGATACAAAGTGGAGATTTGCGGTGTCAATACGGCAAAACTGCCGCTCCTGAAAGAAGACGAGAAGGAAATGTTGATGAAGAGGATCAAGAGCCATGATCTGCGGGCCAGAGAGCGTTTTATCAATGGTAATCTCAGGCTGGTTCTCAGTGTTATACAGCGTTTCTCGGGTACCAATGAAAATGTCAATGATCTTTTTCAGGTGGGCTGTATCGGCCTTATAAAAGCAATCGACAACTTCGATTTAACACAAGGTGTACGTTTCAGCACTTATGCTGTACCTATGATCGTTGGAGAAATTCGTCGTTTTCTGCGGGATAACAGTGCTATACGAGTCAGTCGCTCTTTAAGAGATACGGCTTATAAGGCGATATACGCCAGAGAGGCTTTGATTACAAGAAATAATCGTGAACCGACAGTAATGGAAATAGCTGAGGAAACGGGTATTCCGAAGGAAGACATTGTCTTTGCCCTGGATGCCATTCAGAGTCCGATGTCTTTATATGAACCGGTTTATACCGATGGTGGGGATGCGTTGTGTATTATGGATCAGGTCAGCGACAGGAAAAATGGTGAAAACAGCTGGGTTGAGAATCTGGCGCTGAATGATGCAATGAAAAGACTCAGTCATCGGGAGAACAGGATTATCAAAATGCGTTTTTATGAAGGAAAGACCCAGATGGAAGTAGCGGATGAACTGGCCATTTCGCAGGCTCAGATTTCAAGAATAGAAAAATCAGCACTTCAGAATATGCGGACATATCTGAGGGCCTGAATGAATGCTGTATTTCAAATGAGCTTCAGTTTCAGGCAGACTCCCAAAATAAAATACTGGTAACTGTTCAGAGCCAACCTCTTTTTTGAAATTTTGCTTGGCTCTGAACAGTTACAAATTCGCTATGATATTGACAGCCTCTGCGCTATGAATTTTGTGCTTGATAAGACACTTGGCGGTGGTGTTACACGTTCACTGGCCATTGATAAACATGGTAAAGCATTAGGCATGGCCTTAATGGAGATGGAAATTTAGTACAGTTCAATGTAATCACACATTTAAAGCGGGGCTTGAAATTCAGGGCCCGCTTTTAATGATAGCAGGTTATAAAAAATATCTATTTGACTATATCATATCTGGATAGTATGATTAATGCATATCCAAGGAGAAATGACACGTACAATTTAGTGATAAAGGCAAGAGGTGAGATAGATATGAAGCAGATTGTGTGTTTTGGAGATTCTAATACATATGGGTATATTCCCGAAAACGGGGAGAGATATCCCTGGGGTGTACGATGGACCAGCTTGTTGAATGAAAAGCTGGGCTATGGCAAATATCATATTGAAGAGGAAGGACTGTGCGGACGGACAACCATCTTCGAGGATCCGCTGCGGGACAATCGAAATGGCTCCCGTATGCTCCCGGCTTTGCTTGAAACACATCAGCACGCAGATCTGATCATCGTCATGCTGGGAACTAATGACTGCAAGGCAGCCTATGACGCGTCAGCGGAAATGATTGGAAAAGGTATTGAAAAAATTGTCGGGCAAATACGAGGGGGTGCACCTGACAGTAAAATTCTACTCATATCGCCCATCTGGCTGGGAGAGAAAGTCTGGAAACCGGGATATGATCCGGAGTTCTCGGAGAAATCTGTCGCTGTCTCAAAGCATCTGGCAAAAGTTTATCGTCAGATTGCAGAAAAAGAAAATATTGCATTTCTTAATGCGGCTGCATATGCAAAGCCAAGTGCAGCCGATCAGGAACATATGGATCCTGAGAATCATCGATTGCTGGCAGAGGCAATTTATCAAAAAGTAATAGAAATTGAAAGCATCCTCGAATAAAGATGTCTTCCTGCTGCTTATGCATAATGATTCAAAGGCGCTGGGTTCATCATATGTATAACAGTGATGCTGTGAATCAATGTCTCTGCTTGCTGTCGATCGTAATCGTCACAGGACCATCGTTCACCAGTGAAACCATCATATGAGCGCCGAATTCGCCTTCTTCTGTATGTATGCCGCAATCACGGCAGGCTGCAATAAACTTCAGATACATATCCTTGGAAAAATCAGGAGCACCGGCTTCTGTAAAGCTCGGACGGTTGCCTTTCTTCGTGCTGGCAAACAGTGTGAATTGGGAAATAATCAGGAGCTCACCGTCGACATCCTTTAAAGAAAGATTCATCTTGCCTGCTTCATCTTCAAATATTCGCATCTGAGTAATCTTCTTCACAAGATACGCCATGTCTTCTTCTGTATCTTCATCAGCAACACCGAGAAGAACAAGAAAGCCTCTTTCTATGCTTCCGATGGTCTCATTATCAACATCAACACTTGCGCGGGATACGCGCTGTATAACTGCTCGCATAAACAAACCTCCAATAAATGTCTTTTCCTATCAGTAAAAACTGAAAATGAATGTATGATGACATTATACCAGACTTTATCTGATAAATCACCTGTCATTTGTCGACAAAGCTCAAAGTATATTGTGAAAACTGTCGTTAAATGATAATTGCGACGTTTTTGTCTGTCAGATATAATGTGAGTCAGGGGATTGAAGTATTTGCTGCAGGAAAGGTGCAGAAATGTTTAGTAAGACAATCAGTGCAGTCCTGCTGGGAATGAGAAGTGATATGATCACTGTTGAGGCAGATGTCAGCGGCGGACTGCCTTATTTTGAGATGGTAGGCTATTTATCAGCAGAGGTGAAGGAGGCGAAGGAGCGTGTTAGAACAGCTATTCGGAATGCCGGTTTCAAATTGGAGCCGAGACGTATCATTGTGAATCTTTCACCGGCAGATGTACGCAAGTCGGGAACGATCTGTGATCTAGCCATTGCATCGGCTGTTTTGTGTGCTTATGGCTTTATTATGCCGGAAAGTCTGGAACATACCGTATTGATCGGTGAATTGAGTCTGGACGGCAGTGTGCGCCCTGTTAATGGTGTTTTATCTGTTGTTTTGATGGCGAAGAGGATGGGGATGACCAAGTGTATTGTACCTGCAATGAATGCCTTTGAAGGGGCAGCTGTTGATGATATAGAGGTCTATGGTGTACATACATTACAGGAACTCATTGGCTTCCTGGATGGACGTCTGGTTATTGAGCCGGCATATATCGACAGGGATACTTTGCTTGAACGATCAGAAGGGCAGATATCACAGCTGGATTTCAGTGACATTTGCGGGCAGCACACGATGAAGCGAGGACTTGAGATTGCTGCTGCAGGGATGCATCATACGATGCTGATCGGGCCTCCCGGAGCAGGAAAGTCCATGGCTGCAAGACGCCTGCCGACAATTTTGCCGAAGATGACATGGGAAGAATGTCTGGAAGTGTCTGAAATTTACAGTGCTGCAGGATTGCTGAAGCCTGCAGAGGGATTGATCACGACACGGCCTTTCAGAAGTCCGCACCATACGGCTTCTGATGTGGCATTGGCTGGAGGCGGCAGATTGCCAAAGCCTGGGGAGATCAGCCTGGCTCACAGGGGTGTACTGTTTTTGGATGAATTAACAGAATTTAGTTCCGCAGCCATGGAAGTAATGCGTCAGCCCATAGAGACCGGCCATATAATGATCAATCGTTTGCAGGCGATGTGTGTGTTTCCAGCAGGATTTATGCTGGTGGCAGCGATTAATCCATGCCGATGCGGCTATTATCCCTGACGTACGGAAGTGCCATTGTACACCTTTACAGATCAGACGTTATATTGGCAGAATCAGCCAACCACTGATGGATCGGATCGATTTGAATATAGAGGTGCTTCCGGCCAGAATTGAGTCTTTACAGGAAGCTGCGTCAGATGAAGAGCGTTCAGCTCAGATTCTGAAGCGGGTGGAACAAGCCTGGGCCATGCAGGATGCACGTTACAGCGGAACCGTTTATAGATATAATTCACAGCTGCATGACAGGGATGTGGAGAGATATTGTGCGCTTGAAGCAGAAGAACGGATGTTAATGAAGAATATTTATGAACAGTATGATCTGAGTGCACGGACATACCATAAGATTTTGAAGGTTGCACGGACCATTGCAGATCTATCGGGACATTTGAGGATTACGACAGATGATATAAGTGAAGCAGTGTTCTATAAGTGTTTGGATGGGAGGTATTGGGGAAGCGGCAATGGAAAAGGATGAATACTGGCTCTGGCTTGGAACAATTCCCGGTATTGGGAACGTAACAGCGCTTAAGTTGTTAAATGCTTTCGGCGGAGATATCCGAGTATTATATGAAGCTGATAAGAAAACAATCGCCGGTCGTCATATTGTGAGTGAAAAACAGCTTCAGAGTATTATATATAGTAGAAACAGGGACAGAATCTGCCGTGCCTATGCACAGATGAAGGAAAAGGGCATTCAATGCCTTTCCATTGTGGATACACATTATCCTGATATGTTGAAATCACTTCATGATCCGCCCATTGTTTTATATTTTCTTGGAAGCATACCAGCCCCGGAAGAGTGGATGATCGCACTGATCGGAGCCAGACAATGCAGCAGTTACGGCCGACAGGTCAGCAGGATGCTCGCACGCGGTATCGCTGCTTCCGGTCTGACTGTTGTCAGTGGAATGGCCAGGGGCAGTGACAGCGCTGCTCATTGGGGCGCACTGGAAGAAGGCGGACGTACCTTTGCTGTTCTTGGATGCGGTGTTGATGTCTGTTATCCACGGGAGAATATTGATCTCTATACGGAGATCAGCAGAAACGGCGGGATTCTTTCCGAATTTCCTCCGGGGACAAAACCGGAGGGATATCATTTTCCGCGAAGAAATCGTCTGATTGCTGCATTGGCAAAGGGTATTGTAGTCACAGAAGCCAAGCAGAAGAGCGGAACTCTGACTACCGTTGAACATGGTTTGGATCTGGGAAAGGATATTTTTGCTGTTCCGGGTAGGATAGATGATGCTTTAAGTGAAGGATGTAACCAGCTGATTCGGGCCGGTGCCAAGCTGGTGATGCAGCCATCGGACATTCTTGAAGAATTCGGCATTCTGGCCAGGGAATATAAAAAAAATAATATTACGCTTGATAATTCTGAAAAAGTAGTGTATGCTAGCATATGTTTAGTTCCCAGAAGTGCGGATGAGATTGCTGCGCTGACCGGTATGGATGTGCAGTGTATCATTCACTGTCTGGTTAGGATGGAATTGAAGGGAATTATACACAGAGTAGGAAAAAATCAATATGTGTTAAGTATATAGATGTGGAGGAAAAGGCTGTGGCTAAATATTTAGTTATTGTTGAATCCCCGGCCAAGGCGAAGACAATTAATAAGTTTTTGGGTTCAAATTATCATGTTGTAGCCTCTAACGGACACGTAAGAGACTTGCCGAAGAGCCGACTGGGTATCGATGTTGAAGATGATTATGAACCAAAATATATCACGATCAGGGGTAAAGGGGATATATTAGCAATGTTGCGTAAAGAAGCCAAGAAGGCAGATAAGATTTATCTCGCAACTGACCCGGACCGTGAAGGAGAAGCAATATCATGGCATCTGGCAACGGCATTGAAGCTGGATGAAGCACATACCAATCGTATTACATTCAATGAGATCACAAAGAATGCGGTTAAGACGGCTATTAAACATCCTCGTAAGATCGATATGGATCTGGTGGATGCACAGCAGGCGCGCAGAATGCTTGACCGAATGGTCGGTTATCGTATCAGCCCGCTTCTTTGGAGCAAGGTTAAACGCGGTTTAAGTGCGGGGCGTGTTCAGTCAGTTGCGCTTCGTTTGATCTGTGACAGAGAACAGGAGATTGATGCTTTTATTCCGAAGGAATACTGGTCACTGGACGCTGTTTTAAATGTCAGCGGTGAAAAGAAGCCGCTGACGGCCAAGTTCTATGGCAAGAAAAAGGAGAAGATTGAGATTCATTCTCAGGAAGAGCTGAATGCGATCATGGATGCACTCAAGGATGCCGCGTATCAGATCGTGGACATTAAAACCGGTGAGCGAACAAGAAAAGCGCCTGTTCCGTTTACAACAAGTACTTTACAACAGGAGGCTTCCAAGCAGCTGAATTTCTCAACGCAGAAGACGATGCGCCTCGCACAGCAGCTGTATGAAGGTGTCGATATTCAGGGACTGGGAACCGTTGGTCTGATCACATACCTGAGAACAGATTCTATTCGTATCTCAGAAGAAGCTGACAGCAACGCAAGAAACTTCATTGCTGAGAATTATGGCCAGGAATATGTCGCCGCTGCACCTAAGACCACAGAGTCTGGAAAGAAGATCCAGGATGCCCATGAAGCAATCCGTCCGACATATCTTGATCAGCTGCCGGTCAAGGTCAAGGAGTCCCTCAGCAGAGACCAGTTCCGTTTGTATCAGCTTATTTGGAATCGCTTTGTTGCCAGCCGTATGAAAGAGGCTGTCTACGAGACAACCAACATCAAGATAGAAGCGGCAGGATACTTGTTTACGGTATCAACTTCAAGACTTGCTTTTGAAGGTTTTATGTCTGTATATAAACCGGACGATGAAAAGGCTGAGAACAATGTACTGGCCAGAAAGATCAATAAAGACAGTCAGCTGAGTTTCAAGGATTTTGACGCAAAACAGCATTTTACACAGCCGCCGGCACATTACACAGAGGCATCCCTTGTCAAGACAATGGAAGAACTCGGTATTGGCCGACCAAGTACGTATGCGCCAACAATTACAACCATTATTTCTCGAAGATATGTGGCAAAGGAGAACAAGAATCTCTATGTTACAGAATTAGGTGAAGTGGTTAATCGAATGATGGTACAGTCCTTCCCAAGTATTGTGGATGTAAACTTTACAGCCAATCTGGAGTATTTATTGGATAAAGTCGGTGAAGGCGTTGTGAATTACAAGACTGTTATCCGTAATTTCTATCCGGATCTGGATGAAGCAGTTCAGAAGGCTGAAAAAGAGTTGGAAGAGGTTAAGATTGAAGATGAAGTCTCAGATGTCCAGTGCGATCAGTGCGGTCGTATGATGGTCATCAAGTATGGTCCTCACGGTAAGTTCCTGGCATGTCCGGGATTCCCTGAATGCAGAAATACCAAGACGTACTTCGAGAAAATCGGCGTAAGTTGTCCGAAGTGCGGCAAGGATATCGTCATTAAGAAGACGAAGAAAGGCCGCCGTTATTATGGCTGTATGGGCAATCCTGAATGTGACTTTATGACCTGGCAGCGTCCGTCGGATAAGAAGTGTCCTGAATGCGGAAGTGTCCTTTTGCATAAAGGCAATAAGCTTGTATGTATGAATGAAACCTGCGGCTTTGTCATGGCCAATCCAAAGGAAGAAGACCAATAGTCCTTAAGTGATAGAAGAATCTGTCTGATAAGTCTGAAAAGATTTTATGGACAGATTCTTTTTTTGGTTTTTCTTTGTAATGTGACAAAGTGTATTGTCTGTCTTTACCTAAATTTAACATTCAGTTTGCGGAAACGTCTGTGCTTATGTCGTTTTTTATCCTAATTGTAGGTATAATTTTCTTAATTAATAATAAAATTTGAAATTTTCCAACATTCCCCTTGTTATGTTGGAATTTTCATGATAGAATGAGAAAGTAATAATGGGCAATCTTAAAAGAAAGAAGGATTTGATATGAGCGTACAATTGTTAGATAAAACACGTAAAATAAATAAATTACTGCATAACAATAATTCACATATGGTTGTCTTTAACGACATATGCGAAGTGCTCAGTGAAATACTGGAATCCAACATTCTTGTGATCAGTCGTAAAGGCAAAGTACTCGGTATTAAGAATCGACCGGATATTGCAGAACTGCATGAACTGATTGTGGATGCTGTAGGCGGACATATTGATGAAATGCTGAACGAGAGATTATTAAGTGTCCTTTCTACAAAGGAGAATGTCAATTTGCTGACACTTGGCTTTGAGAGCGACGACATCAACACCTATCAGGCTATTATTACCCCGATAGATATTGCAGCTGAGCGTTTGGGTACATTGTTTATTTATCGCAAGGATAAGCCATATGAAATTGATGACATTATATTGAGCGAATATGGCACCACCGTCGTTGGTCTTGAAATGCTTCGTTCCGTCAACGAGGAGAATGCAGAAGAGACAAGAAAGGTTCAGATCGTCAAGTCAGCTATCAGTACACTGTCATTCTCAGAATTAGAGGCTATCACACATATTTTTGAAGAACTGGATGGTAATGAAGGAATTCTTGTTGCCAGTAAGATTGCAGACCGGGTAGGTATTACACGATCCGTTATTGTGAATGCACTTCGTAAGTTCGAAAGCGCCGGAGTAATCGAATCCCGTTCTTCCGGTATGAAGGGAACATACATTAAGGTTTTGAATGATGTGGTTTTTGATGAATTAAAGAAATTATAGGCTTGAGTTGATCGGGTTTAACAGATTTAATTGTAAGAATTACACGAATCAGAAGGAATTTTATGAAAAGGCTTGCCATTGGCAGGCCTTTATGTTATAATGCTACTCGGTAAAAAAAGACACGCAGATTGATTTCGGGAATGGTGCCCACAGGGTTGAACCCGGAGAGGACGTCTGCGGAAGAACAAAACCATGGAGGTATTAAAATGAGCGTTATTTCAATGAAACAGTTACTGGAAGCCGGTGTTCATTTCGGACATCAGACAAGAAGATGGAACCCTAAGATGGCTCCTTATATCTACACAGAGAGAAATGGTATCTATATCATCGATCTTCAGAAATCTGTAGGTATGGTTGACGATGCTTACAATGCAATCAAAGATATCGTTGCAGATGGCGGCACAATTCTTTTTGTTGGTACTAAGAAACAGGCACAGGATGCAATCAAAGCAGAAGCAGAACGTTGTGGTATGTACTATGTTAACCAGAGATGGTTAGGCGGTATGCTGACTAACTTCAAGACAATCGAAAGCAGAATCGCAAGACTCAAAGCAATCGAGAAGATGTCTGAAGACGGTACATTCGAAGTCCTTCCTAAGAAGGAAGTTATCGAACTGAAGAAAGAATGGGAGAAGCTTGAGAAGAACCTTGGCGGTATCAAGGATATGAAGAGAATCCCAGATGCAATCTTCATCGTGGATCCTAAGAAGGAAAGAATCTGTGTACAGGAAGCACACATCCTTGGTATTCCACTGATCGGTATCGCAGATACAAACTGTGACCCAGAAGAACTGGATTACGTTATCCCAGGTAACGATGATGCTATCAGAGCAGTTAAACTGATCGTTTCCAAGATGGCAGATGCTGTTATCGAAGCAAAACAGGGTGCAGATGCTGAAACAACTGAAGCAGAAGCAGCTGAAGCTGATGCAGAATAATTATAGAGACTGATTTGTTCATTGAATAAATAGTTCAGGCTGTCTCGGGGCCGGATAAGCTTTGAGACAGCTTTTTAAACTAAATGATATTATTTTTATATATTATATGAATAACGGAGGAATAGAATCATGGCAATTACCGCAGCAATGGTAAAAGAATTAAGAGAAATGACAGGCGCAGGCATGATGGACTGCAAGAAAGCACTGAACGAAGTAGACGGCGATATGGACAAAGCTGTAGAATTCCTTAGAGAAAAAGGTCTTGCAGCAGCAGCTAAGAAAGCATCCAGAATCGCAGCAGAAGGTATCGTAGCAACACTTGTTTCCGATGACAAGAAATCCGCTGCTATCGTTGAAGTTAATGCTGAAACAGACTTCGTTGCTAAGAATGAAGTATTCCAGTCATACGTTGCACGTGTAGCTGCACAGGTACTGGCTTCCAACAACACAACAATGGAAGCATTCATGGCTGAACCATGGATCGATGATGCTTCTTTCACAGTAGAACAGGAACTTTCCCAGATGGTTGCTAAGATTGGTGAGAAACTGAGCATCAGAAGATTTGAGAAAGTGACAAACGAAAACGGTGTTATCGCTTCTTACATCCACGCAGGCGGTAAGATTGGCGTTCTGGTTAACATGGATACAACAGCATCCGCTGAAGCAGTTGAAGAATGCGGCAAGAATGTTTGTATGCAGGTTGCAGCTCTTAAGCCTCAGTTCACAAACCGTAACGAAGTAAGTGCAGAGCATATCGCACACGAGAAAGAAATCCTTCTTGCTCAGATCATGAACGATCCTAAGGAATCTCAGAAACCAGCTAAGGTTATCGATGGTATCGTAACAGGTCGTATCAACAAAGAATTAAAGGAAATCTGCCTTCTTGATCAGGTTTATGTTAAAGCTGAAGACGGTAAACAGTCCGTTGGCAAATATGTTGAATCTGTAGCTAAAGAAGTTGGTGCACCTATCGCTGTTAAATCTTTCGTACGTTTCGAGACAGGTGAAGGTATGGAAAAACGTGAAGACGATTTTGCAGCTGAGGTTGCTAAACAGGCTGGAATGTAATCCATTCAGCGACTTTACAGAAAAATGTTCTGCTAAACTCAATAAAATCAAGGCTTCTAGCGATTTTATTACTAAAACATGTGTGTTGTGAAAGTATCATAAAGTATCATAATTTATTACCATTTATCACAGTATTTTGCGTCAATCTTGCGTAGGGTTTTGCGTCAGATGACAATCTAGTTCCCTTCGGCTAAGTTTACGCAAAATAACAATTATGGAATGACTTATATACACATATAAGAGACTCTATTATTTAGAGTCTCTTTTTTAGTAAAGAATAAACAATATACAAAAAGTAAAAAAATGGGAGACTCCATAATTGGAATCTCCCATAATTATTATAAATTCTCAACAATATTGTTCCAGTAATTATATCTGCTTGTAACAGACTGTAAACTACGTGTACCACCATTTAAGAGTGCTCTATAACTTTCGTTATCTTTATAGGTGCTAGAGAACTCTTTGATTTTCTCAACAAATTTATCAAAATCTTTTCCTTCTCTACGACATTTAACAGCTGCATATAAGATCATTGGAAGAGATAAGTATAAGTATTTTGTCTTCTCAAGTCTCTCATCCAGCATATCCAATGTATCAACAATCTCGCTACCGAGTTCTTCACTAAGATTGTCACCATAACAAACAACAAACTTATTAAGTGCATCCTGATTAAATGACAGGAAACTATGTTCATCATTTGTATTAAGTAACATCAGTGTTTCCCGGATACCTTCTTCCATTGTTCCGAAATACGAATCTGTAAAACCATAAGACTGTAAATTTTGAAGAAGAACTGATACCATCTCTAATGGCATATGTAATTGCTCTGCCATATATTGCATATCCTTAAGATTTAAATCAAAATCCTCGCCATCATCACGAAGCTTCGCAAAAGGAGTATCATCAGGATATTCCAGCCCTTGTAATGTTTTTATTTAGTTTTTATGACATTATAGATTTCATAACTTATTTCTTATTTTTCGGTATTCTCTTGGCGAATATCCTTTCAGCTTGTGAAAAAGCCGGCTGAAATAAAGCTGGTTATCATATCCGACAATCTTAGAAATCTCATTGATGGAATAAGTTGTTGTTTCAAGTAACATCTGAGCATTGTTGATACGGATTCCCACAATGAATTGCATTGGTGTAGAACCGGTATATTTTTTGAAATTTCGGATAAACCAGCTGACACTCATGCCTCGTGAGGCAGCATAATCATCAATATTGATATTTTGATTGTAGTTTTCACTGAAAAAGGTAACAGCATTATCCATCTCATGATCAAGATATTCATTTTTTAATATATACTCTCTTGTCAGTTCCCGGTGGAAACTAATCAGAAGATGACGTAGCAAAAGGACAAGCATTTCCTCATAATTATCTTGACAGCGTTGGAGCTCGATAATGATACGTTTGAAAATTTGTTCATATTCATTAGATGTACCCACTTGAAAGACACGTTCTTTATCCGGAAACCCATATTGACGTAAGATATTTTTCACATTGCTTCCTGTGAAGTGAATCCAGTATACTTCTGTCTTATCTTCTCCGTAATATTCATATTTCTGAAGTTCTTTCGGTCTGTACAGTACAATGTTGCCGGCTGGAACAATCGTTTCGTTATTTACATTATCAAAATGAAAATGCCCACAACCAGCAGTGATATATATAAGCTGATAATCCAGACGACCCCTTGGACGGTAGGTAGGAAGTTTGGGATGTCTGGAAAGACGGTAAGTACCACAGCTACCTACAATCAGCGGACGACTTTTGTCTTTGAAATCCATATGTGAGTTGTTCAAATAACCGGTGTTCAAATACATAGGACAGCACCTCTTTTCGCACTTTTTATCATTGTATCATTTAGTGCATATTTTGTCTAATCCAATTCATAGACATATTTTGCGGATTAGGATAAGCTATATATAGCATAACTAAGGAACGTAAACAAAAAAGTAAAGTATAAGGTTTGCTTTAGGGAAACAAAGAACAAAAAAGTATATGTATTGGAGGAGAGTTATTTATGATTGTGCCACGTTATTATGAAAATCTAAGCGTACTGCACGAAAACACAATGCCAGCCAGAGCCTATTATATTCCGGCATCCAAAAGAATGGATAACTTGGTGGAACACAGAGAAGAATCAGATCGTATGCAGTTATTGAATGGAACTTGGAAATTCCAGTATTTTAACAGCATCTATGACATTCAGGATTCTTTCTTTGAGAAAAATTATGATACAGAAAATTTTGATGAGATTCAGGTTCCAAGTGTATGGCAGATGGCAGGATATGATACACACCAGTATACAAACATCCGGTATCCGTTTCCGTTTGATCCACCATATGTGCCACAGGATATTCCGTGTGGAGCTTATGTACATAATTTTGAGTACAGCAGAGATGAGAAAGCATCAAAAGCTTTTTTGAACTTTGAAGGAGTAGACAGCTGCTTTTATGTATGGATCAATGGCTTTTACATAGGATACAGCCAGGTTTCACATATGACCAGTGAGTTTGATGTTACCGATGTACTTCAGGATGGAACGAATACAGTGGCAGTGTTGGTAATGAAATGGTGTGATGGTTCCTATTTGGAAGATCAGGACAAATTCCGTATGAGTGGTATTTTCCGGGATGTGTACATTTTGAAACGCCCAAAACAGGCAATCAGTGATTATCATATTAAAACAAGAATTGAGGATATGCTTGCGAAAGTAGAAATTGAAATGAAATTCTACTCTCCCTTAAATGTAAAAATTTCGATTGAAGATAGAAACGGAGCAGTTGTAGCACTAGGAAGTATTGCTGAAGAAGGAACAGCTGTATTAGAAATTGCAAGTCCGGAACTTTGGAATACAGAAAATCCATATCTATATAAACTGATTCTTGAAACAGAGAATGAAGTAATTGTAGATCACATTGCATTAAGAAAGATAGAGATTAAAGATCAGGTCATTTACCTAAATGGACAGAAGATTAAATTCCGTGGTGTCAATCGACATGATTCCGATCCGGTTACTGGATTTACAATCAGTCTGGAACAGCTCACAACCGATCTTACGTTAATGAAGCAGCATAATTTTAATGCGATCCGTTCCAGCCACTATCCGAACGCACCATTTTTCTATGAAATGTGTGACAAGTATGGATTCATGGTGATAGATGAAGCAGATATTGAAGCTCATGGTCCATTTATGATCTACAGAAAAGAAGACACCGATTACAATCGGTTCAAACGATGGAATGAGATGATTGCAGATGATCCGGCATGGGAAGAGGCAATCGTTGATCGCGTAAAACTCATGGTGGAACGTGACAAAAACCGTTTCTGTATTGTTATGTGGTCAATGGGAAATGAGAGTGCTTATGGCTGCAACTTTGAAAAAGCACTGGAATGGACAAAGAATTTTGATCCAGACCGCATCACACAATATGAGAGTGCAAGATACCGTAATTATGATGAAACATATGATTACAGCAATCTGGATGTGTACAGCCGGATGTATCCGGCGCTTTCCGAAATTCAGGAATATCTGGATAAAGATGGAAGCAAACCCTTCCTTTTGGTAGAGTACTGTCACAGTATGGGAAACGGACCTGGAGATTTTGAAGATTACTTCCAGATGATTCAGGATAATGATAAAATGTGCGGCGGCTTTGTCTGGGAATGGTGTGACCATGCGATTGCTCATGGAACTGCTGAGAATGGAAAGACCATATATGCTTATGGGGGCGACCATGGCGAAGAAATTCATGATGGCAACTTCTGTATGGATGGATTAGTATATCCGGACAGAACGGTACATACAGGACTTTTGGAATACAAGAATGTTTATCGCCCGGCAAGAGTTATTTCCTATAACAAAGAAAGTGGAGAACTGGTGCTTCATAACTACATGGATTTTGATGACTTGAAAGATTATGTGAAGATCAGTTATGAACTGACGCAGGACGGGCTTGTAATCAGCAAAGGTAAACTTCCAGAAGTTTCAGCAGCACCACACAGTGAAGGAAAAATAAACCTTAAAATCAATGTGCCAGAGAGTGGAAAATGTTATTTAAAATTTATTTACCATCTGAAAAAGGAATTGCCACTGTTGGATGAAGACCATATTCTTGGATTCGATGAAATTGAGGTAAGCAAAGACGGTGCAAAATGTAAACTTGCTGAGAAATGGCTACAAAAAACAGCAGTGGACTCTGAGTTACAGGTAAATGAAAATGATACACAGATCCATATCAAGGGGCGTGAATTTGCTTATACCATAGACAAACGTACTGCACTCTTTACAGAAATGAAATTCGCAGGGCGGGAATACTTGAACCATCCGATGGAATTAAATATTTGGAGAGCTCCAACAGATAACGATATGTACATCAAGTCTGAATGGAAGAAAGCCCATTATGATAAAGCTTATACAAGAGCTTACACGACAGAGGTCGTGCAGGGAAAGCATGGTGTGAAAATTACAAGCCATGCATCCGTTGTGGCAGAGACAGTACAGAAGATTCTTGATGTGACGATCACATGGAAAATAGAAGCTGCTGGAAAGATTGATGCAGATATTGAAGTAACAAAAGATGATGAATTCCCGGACCTGCCAAGATTTGGTGTGAGGATGTTCCTGGATAAAAAACTTTCAGCTGCACGATACTTTGGAATGGGACCACAGGAAAGCTATTGTGACAAACATCAGGCTGCGAGCCACGGTTTGTACCAGGCAAATGTAGAGGATTTGCATGAGGATTATATTTGCCCACAGGAAAATGGAAGCCATTATGATTGTGAATATGTAGAACTTAACAACAGTCGATATGGAATTGTGGTATCCGCGGAAAATGCCTTCTCATTCAATGCTTCTTATTATACGCAGGAAGAACTTGAGAAGGAAACGCATAATTATGAATTGACAGAATCAGATAGTGTAGTATTTTGCGTTGACTACGCATTAAATGGCATTGGTTCTAATAGTTGTGGTCCAGTTGTATTGGATCAGTACCGATTTGATGATGTATTATTCCGGTTCCAGTTTACGCTGATACCGTATGTAAAGGGATAATAAAGTTTCATGTAACTCGTAAACAAAGAAGGATAGTCTGATTGCAATGTAAAGTCCGGATATACAGAGCAATCAGACAAAAACAGAGAAAAAATTAGAATTAGACATCATATGGTTAGTCATATTGAGATTCTAAGTGCAATGAAGATGAGGAGCAAAGAAATTCGTTGGAAGAAAAAAAGTATTTGAAATGGTATAACAAAATTGGATATGGATCAGGTGATATTGCAGGTAATGTAGTCTATGCTTTCCTGACATCTTTTATGATGGTCTATCTGACGGACTCAGTAGGACTTGCTGCAGGTGTCGTAGGTACCCTGATTGCCGCATCAAAACTATTTGATGGTTTTACGGATATATTTTTTGGATCAATGATTGACAAAACACACAGTAAAATGGGAAAAGCGAAGCCATGGATGCTATACGGATACATTGGTTGTGCCATTACGCTGGTCTGCTGCTTTGCAGTACCAGTCAGCTTTGGAACAACGGCTAAATACGCATGGTTCTTTATTTCTTATACACTGTTAAATGGTGTGTTTTATACAGCAAACAATATTGCTTACTCAGCACTTACGTCACTGATTACAAAGAACAGCAAAGAGCGTGTGCAGATGGGATCTTACCGTTTTATTTTTGCATTTTCAACAAGTCTTCTGATTCAGG
>NZ_JBBMEK010000002.1:0-40929 GCF_040096555.1 Coprococcus intestinihominis
TTTACCTGTACCGGCACCGCCTGTAATGCCATACACCTTCATTTGTACATCCCCTTTTCTACGTCCCGGATTTATTTTAACTCATACCAGTTATGACCGATATGCATATCAATCTCCAACGGCACCGCCAATGTCACTGCATGTTCCATTTCTTCCTTCAAAATCGCCTTCACTGCATCCACTTCATCCAAAACGGCCTCAATCAGCAATTCATCATGGATCTGCAGAATCAGCCTGGACTTCATATGCTGCTGTTTGAGGCGTCTGTTCACTCTGACCATGGCGATCTTGATGATATCCGCTGCTGTTCCCTGAATCGGTGAATTCATGGCAATACGCTCACCAAAAGACCGCTGCATAAAATTACTTGAAAGCAGTTCCGGAACCGGACGGCGTCTGCCGAATAATGTCACGGCGTATCCCTTCTCCTTTGCAGCTTCCACAGAACGGTCAAGAAATGCCTTAATGCCCGGATAGGTCCGGAAATACTGCTGGATATAATTCTCCGCTTCCTTCTTGGTGATACTCAGATCCTGGCTGAGGCCAAAGGAACTGATACCGTACACAATACCGAAATTAACCGCCTTGGCATTGCTTCTCTGAGCCGGCGTCACTTCATCGAAAGGTGTGTGGAACACCTGGGAAGCCGTCATCCGATGGATATCCTGGGCCTCTTTGTAGGCCCGGATCAGATGTTCATCCCCGGCCATATGGGCAAGGACACGCAGCTCAATCTGTGAATAATCCGCATTGACAAAGATACAGTCTTCCTTAGGCACAAAAACCTTGCGGATCAGCCTTCCAAGCTCCATACGCACCGGAATATTCTGAAGATTCGGTTCCGTACTGCTGATACGTCCCGTCGCTGTAATGGTCTGATTAAACTTGCCGTGGATTCTCTGGTCATCCGGCCGGATATAACCGGCCAGCCCATCTGCATAAGTGGATTTCAATTTCGTCAGCTGGCGGTATTCAAGAATCTGCCCCACGATTGGATCATAGGTACGCAGCTTTTCAAGAATATCGGCAGACGTAGAATAACCCGTCTTCGTCTTCTTCGCAAAAGGCAATCCCAACTTCTCAAATAAAATTATGCCCAGCTGCTTAGGTGAGTTGATATTGAAAGATTCTCCCGCAAGCTCATAAATATTCTTCTCCAGTTCATCAATCCTGCCTGTCAGTCGGCTGCCGTATTCTGCAAGGGCGTCCTTCTCAACAGCAATACCTGCCTTCTCCATATCATATAAGGCATATACCAACGGCATTTCAATCTCATCAAAGAGCCGGTCCATGCCGGTCTCCTCAAGCCACTTCTTTAAAGTACCATAAGCTTGTACAGGGATCATCGCCGAATACGCAAGATAATGTCCAAAACTCTCTTTTTCTTTCTCCGATGCTTCTGTCAACGTCATCTTCTTCATCCAATCCGCTCTTGAAGGCACTGTCATGCCAAGGAAATCCTGTGCAATACCGTCATAGGTATAGCTGTCCTTTAACGGATTGATCAAATATGCCGCGATGGCCGCATCAAAAATGCCGTCCTCTTCCGAAAGCTCCAACCAGTACAACTGCGGTTTCACATCGATCATGCAGCAGACACCGGCTCTCTTCGCCGCCGCTGCCGCCATCTCACGAAGAACTGCTGCTGTCATCATCCCTTCCGCCGGAATATAAACAGGCACATTGTCTGCTTTGCAGGCAGCCAGACCCTCAAAATCATCTTCTGAGAAATAATAAAGTCCCAGTTGATCTGTCTCACCAATTCCCTCCAGCCAGGAAACAGCCGCTGCAAAATCATCCAGCACCTTTACTGTCTGATAATTCACCGTTGTTTCTGCCACACTGTCAAAACGCTTCAGAATATTCTTCAGTTCCAACCGCTTCAAAAGGGCATAGGATGCATCGTTCATCATCTGCCCGATGGCAGCATCTTCCAGTTTGAAATCCAGCACACAATCTGTCTTAATGGTTGCCAGAACCTTGCTGAACTGCGCCTGTTCATAGTAAGTGACCAGATTTTCTGAAGCCTTCTTCGGTTTCAGTTCCGCTGCATGTGCATGAGCCTCTTCAATACTGTGCCACGTACTGATGATCTTCGATGCCGTCTTCTCACCAATGCCGGGAACACCCGGAATATTATCCGATGTATCGCCCATCAGTGCTTTCATGTCAATAAATTCTGTCGGTGTGACCTGATATTTTTCAAAGACATCTGCTGCATAATAATCTTCGATCTCTGTACCTGACATCTTCGTCTTCGGAATGCGGATCTTGATCTTGTCCGTTGCCAGCTGAAGCAGATCCCTGTCACCGGATATAATGGACACATCATATCCCGCCGCCTCATAAGCTTTCCCAAGCGTACCGAGAATATCATCCGCCTCATAACCGGCGTGTTCAAGGGTCGGTATCTGCATGGCATGCAGAACTTCCTTGATCACCGGAACCTGCTCCCGCAGTTCCTCAGGCATCGGTTTTCTTGTCCCCTTATAAGCCTCAAACATCTCATGGCGGAATGTCGGCGCATGAACATCGAAAGCAACCGCAAGATAATCTGCTTTCTCTTCATCAAGTATCTTAAACATAATATTCAAAAAGCCGTAAACTGCATTGGTATGCAGCCCTTCTGCATTCGACAGCAGCGGAATGCCATAATAAGCTCTGTTCAAAATGCTGTGTCCGTCGATCAAAATCACTTTACTCATTTAACTATCAATTCCTTTTCTATCATATTGCCGCCATCCGGCAAACCTCTTTGTTCAACTGAAAAACCGGCCGGAAGGATTACCGGATAATGCTGTTCAAAATATAACCGTCCCGAGGATACATCTGACGTCTCCGAAATATCTCCCATATCCTCCGTCACTGCATCCTCACCAAACCAGAATGCATAGAGGGATACAGCTGCTGCGTCCTTGAAATCATTCAGTGTATGGATCTCCTGCTCACTGAACAACAGCGTATGACTGCAGAATGCGAGAATCACTGCCATGATAACAATGCCGGCCCGCTTGGCAAAATGCCGCCTTGCCGCCAGACGCTTTCTCATATAAAGTTCTTTGTTCTGTTCACTGATAAAATCTTTCAGATTCTTCTTAAGATCCATTGTCCCTGTATGATCTTCATCCAGCTGCATCAAACCAATGGTAATCATATAGTAGACTTCCAGTTCATCATAACAGTCCTGGCAGTTCTCAATATGCTCAAGGAAACCTTCCAGCTGCTCATCTGTCAATTTCTCTTCAATAAATCCCGAAATCATCCGTTGTACATCATGACACTTCACCCGCGATTCCCCCTTTCATCTGTCTGGTAATACTATACACTATTTTTTTTAAAAAATAAAGCATCCCATTTTTTTATTTGTCCTCTGTGATTTCCTTGACATTCTCATCATTTCGATATATCGTTATATCAGAATACTAAACAGAAACCGATTCATCCTGACACTTTATGCCATGATGAATTTTTTATGGAGGATTTTATGATAGATGGATTTAACAGAACAATCGATTACATCCGGCTTTCGGTCACAGACAGATGCAACCTGCGCTGCCGTTACTGCATGCCGCCTGATGGGATTTCCTGTCTGCCTATGCGTGAAATTCTCACTTACGAGGAGATTGAACACCTCTGCCGCATCTTTGCAGATCTCGGTATCCGCAAGGTCAAGATTACCGGGGGAGAGCCTTTCGTCCGAAAGAATATATGCCATCTGATTCGTCGGATCAAGCAGATCCCCGGCATTGACAGTGTCACACTAACGACCAACGGCACACTGGCACTGCAGCATCTGGAAGAATTGAAAGCCATCGGCATTGACGGCATCAATTTCAGTCTGGACACCCTGAAACCGGCCGTTTTTCATCAGATCACCGGCGAAAGTGGCCTCGAGGATGTCCTTGCAGCCATCAACAAGGCGGTTTCTCTTCAAATCCCGAATATCAAGATCAACTGTGTCCCTGTCCGTGATTTCAATCTC
Source organism: Coprococcus intestinihominis (assembly GCF_040096555.1). Taxonomy (NCBI): domain Bacteria; kingdom Bacillati; phylum Bacillota; class Clostridia; order Lachnospirales; family Lachnospiraceae; genus Coprococcus; species Coprococcus intestinihominis. The sequence goes on from NZ_JBBMEK010000002.1 coordinate 3,983, forward strand.
TCTGAAATCCCGGATATCGCCGCTTTAGCCGAAGATTATCCGATTCATGTCCGTTTTATCGAGATGATGCCTATCGGCCTGGGCAAAGATTTTCAGATGATTTCTGAAGCCGAGGTCTGTCATCTCCTGAAGGATACCTACGGCAGTCTTGAACCCATCGACGGCATTTTCGGCAACGGTCCGGCACATTATTATCACATTCCGGGGTTCAAAGGACATATCGGTTTTATCAGTGCCATGAGTCATATGTTCTGCGACGGATGCAACCGTATTCGTCTGACTACAGACGGACAGCTCAAAACATGTCTCTTCTATGAAAATGGGATTGATCTGAAATCTTTAATAAGAAACAACTGCAGTGATGAAGAACTGAGACAGCAGGTCTGCCTTGCACTGCAGAGTAAACCGCAGCACCACGAAATATCCAGCCTGCCGCCGGAGCTTCGGGGTATGTCACAGATAGGAGGATAAAGAATGTACAATGTTGCTATTATTACAGCCAGCGATAAAGGATACGCCGGCGAGCGCGAAGATAAGAGCGGTCAGACTATTGAAGAGCTCGTCACTGCCAAAGGGCTGCATGTTGCTCATAAGATCATTCTTCCTGATGACCGCAGCATGCTGGCCAAGCAGATGATGACCTTATGCGATCAGAGCATCGATCTGATTCTCACAACCGGCGGTACCGGCTTCTCCAAAAGGGACGTTACACCGGAAGCCACTGCTGATGTCGTTGAACGCAGGGCTGACAACCTCACTTTCGCCATGATTGCCAACAGTCTGCAATATACCCCAAAGGCCATGCTCTCCCGAGGCATTGCAGGTATCCGTGGCAACACACTCATTGTGAATCTTCCAGGAAGTCCGAAAGCCGTCCGAGAAAACCTGGAATACGCCATGGATGCGATTATTCACGGTGTGAAGATTTTAAAGGGCGATGACGGCGAATGTGCAAGGCAATAAAATCCAGCATCAAAAAAGGAATGACTCACATGACTCAAAATCATGAGAATCATTCCTTTTTATGTAGAGTTCAACTCCTATAAACAAAGAAAAAACGCTGCTTAAACAGCGTTTCTAAAATAATAAAGTACCGGTGGTCGGACTCGAACCGACATGGATTGCTCCGCATGATTTTGAGTCATGTGCGTCTGCCAATTCCGCCACACCGGCATATGATATATGCCACAGTCATGCAACTGCATCCCACAATCATCAATGTGGATTCTGGCATTAAAAAAATAGCCCGTAGGGGAATCGAACCCCTGTTTCCGCCGTGAGAGGGCGGCGTCTTAACCGCTTGACCAACGAGCCATTTGCTACTCTGCTATCATACACTACTTTTAAACAAAATGCAAGCCTTTTTTTAAATTTTTTTAAAAAAATATATTTTTCTAACTTTAAAGACTTTTTGACAGCAGAGTGTCTGTCTATTCTATGCCATCCGACACCTTGTGTCAATGTCTCCTACATAAAATGCATCTAAGACAGCGGCTGAATCAGGATATCCATCACACCGCCGCAGACAAGGCCATTTTCTGCTGCTTCCCGACCTGTCATATCTACATGCTCCATCAGACAGATATTCTCCCGAATACAATAGCGCGCTTTTGAGATAACTTCCGCCTCTGCGCAGCCGCCGCCAATGGTGCCTATGATTCTGCCGTCTTCCAGAATGATCATCTTTGTCCCAGCTTCTCTTGGCCCGCAGCCCTTTTTGACGATGATGGTGGCCAATGCCATCCTGACCCCTTCCTCAGGTTGAGACAGCATCTGTTGCATCTCAGAAGAATAGCAATACTTCTCTTTCTGAGTTCTTCTACACTCAATAACCTCCGCAATGATAGAGACAGCGATTTCCTCCGGTGTCATCGCGCCAATTTTCAGACCGATCGGCATGTGTACACTATCCAGAAGGGCCGCATCATAGCCTTCCTCTAAAAGTCCCGCTTTCAGATTCTTCACCCTTACTTTGCTTCCCATCATTCCGATATAACTATGGCGTTTGCCAAGAATAACATGCATACAGTCCACGTCATACTGATGGCCTCTTGTCACAATAATAAAATAAGGCTCCTGGTGATCATCCATTCTCTCAAGCGCCTGCCTAAAAGGTTCACAGATCACTTCATCTGCGCCTGCTTCCCTTGCCTTGTTGCAGAAAACCGGCCGATCATCAATAACCGTCACCTTAAAGCCAACCATTTTCGCAAGCCGAAGCAGCGCAATGGATACATGCCCGGCTCCGCAGATCACCATCTGCTTGCCGCTGCCCACCTTCTCCATAAAAACAAAATGATCATTGGCTGTCGGCCCGATGGACATATATCGCTCAAAATAATCCGGATCCGCCACATAATCCAGAATCATCTGTTCAGCCTTCTGTCGTCGTTCATCTGTTGCCTTCGGCAAATACAGACCAACAGGGTGCTTTCCCTCTACCAGGACTTTCATTCCAAGCAGTTCTCCATCAACAACAGTTGCCTCATAACAGCTCTGATTTCCCAAAATGCTTTTCTCCAACTGCTGATAGTACTCAGCAGTGGAATCAAACTTCACAATTTCATTCAATACTTGCTCTTTCATTTCAATCCCCTATATCGATTTAAAAAATCCGAAGTGATCATCCCGGTCTTCCGTCGATCACTCCGGATTCTTTATGTACGCTTTTCGTCTTACCAGTTGGTTGCAATATCTAACTGTGTAGGGTTCGATGCTGCAAAACTTCCCGTATCACAGACAAGACATGTTCCCAGGGAACTCGCTACCGTTGTACCTCTAGGGAAATAATTCAGATTGGCTGCACACATAATATATGAACCAAGCATCTTACAGCCGTCATCTCTGACCCAATATGGATAATCTTCTGCAGAAAATCCCATATCCCGCATGATTCTGACAACGCCGCTCATATCCAGGTTGTAATACGTCTCCTTACCCGTCGGTCCATAGACAACACCATGATACTTGGAAAGAACCTTGCCATCAGACACATAGGAATTGTCATTGCTCGGTGCTTCCGTCTCAGGCACCTTGGTCTCCGGTGCGGATGTCTCCGGTGTCTTCGTCTCAGGCGCAGACGTCTCCGTCTTCGTAGGCTCCGTATTCTTCTTCGTGGATGTATCTGTCTTCTTCGTAGAGGAATCGGACTTCTTGGTATCTGTATTCTTCGACGCTTCCTGCTTCACAGCCGCTTCATGCTCAGCCTTGGCCTTGGCAGCCGCCTTCTCTTCCGCCAGAATCGATGCCATCTTGCTGTTCTGGGCATCAATCTGTGACTGGATATCCGAAATATCAGAATAGGCAGCGCGCATACTGTCATCCAATGAGGACAATTCATTCTGTCTCTCGTTCAGGATGGTATCCAACTCACTCATCTGCTGTTCATAAGAATCCTTGTCCTTGGTCAGGCTGTCCTGTTTCTCTCCAAGTTCCTGCTCATAAGCTTGAATCTGTTTCGTTGTCGCCTCAAGAGAATTGTAAAGTTCATAATCATACATATTGATTCGTGACTTATACTCTTGAGAATTCAAAACACTCTTCAAATCTGCATCCTTCAGCAGAACCTTAAAAAATGAAGCATCCTCTTCTGATTCATAAATGGCCTTGATTCGTGCCTTCAACGCCTCATACTGAGTCTCCTGATTTGCTTCCGCCTCTTTCAAATTCGCTTTTGTCGTTTTAATCTCCTGGTCTGTCTGCTCAATCTCATCAGAAACTGTATCCAGTGCAGATAAGGTCTCTTTAATCTTGGTGTCCAGTTCCGCTATGTAAGACTCAATGCTCGTTTTATTCGCTTTCATGCTGGCCAGTTCTGATTCAAGCTCAGATGCCTGTCCTTCCAGACTGTTGATCTGGCTGCTCACATCTGATTTGGAATCCGCAAAAGCCGGCATAGCCATTGCAAAACATAACGCACCAACAAGGATGCTGCCTGCAATTCTTCTGCTCTGTTTCACTACATAGTCCTCCTTTTAATTTGTTCGACCAATCTATTATAGCACTTTTGAAAGACTATTACAACATTATGAGCTAATTATTACGTAATTGTTTCAAATTAACCATTTTTTACTAAAATGTGTTTTTAAAAATTCAATTTTGATAATTTTGTTTATTTTTTCACTATCAATCTTATAATCTCTTCTACAAATTTATTCACAATCTCCTTATAGAATCGTCCAAGTATACTCAATGCATCATTATTATACCTGTAACTTTGTTTTTAGCAAAAATAATTATTCAAAAAATGGCCTGATTAACGGCCATTTTTGCATTATAATAACCTTCAAAATTTATTTGTTAATATACAATTACCCCAATCTATGATATGATGAAGATAAAAATTTAGCAGAAAGGAGACGAAAATGGACAATAAAAATCCGATAATTGACAAAATGCAGAAAGCGACGACCGAATTATTTGTTTTAAGTGCCCTTATGACGGAGGACATTTATCCCTATCGGCTTACGAAAGACATCAAAACAATGACTTTCGGCTTAATAGAATATAGCGAAGCTGGTCTGTATCCCGTTATCAGTCGATTACTCAACGCCCAGATGATCTCCTCCTACACTGTTGCGCTTGAAAACGGGCGAAACCGCACGTATTATCATATTGAAGACAAAGGCCGGGCACACTGGCGATTATTAAAAAATGGCTATGATCAGTTTATTCGTATTTCTTATTTGATCACTGAAAAAAACGGCGATTAAAAATCGACCCTTCCGGAATATTCCGGAAGGGTCTCTGAATTAGCCGCAAAAATTCTGTATAAGTATCACCACAGTTTTTGCATGTATATTTGGTAATTCCATCTTCGATACATGTTGGCATTCTTTCATTCATATATTTTTTCTATGCACGGCTTTCTTTATACTCGGCGATGACAGCTTTTACCAGATTTTCGTCTGCATCTGCCCATTTTATGATATTCTCCATTGAGACACCGTCTACATACATATTCAAAATAACTACTTTTTTATTCGTCCGCTCGCCTTGCTGTATACCTTGCTGCATGCCTTGTTGCATGCCTTGCTTCAGGCCTTGCTTCAGGCCACGTTCTATCCCCTCCTTCATACCTTTACTAAGTCCCTGTTCCCAACCTCGCTTCATATAATTGATTGCAAGTCCTTCACCAAGATTACACATGATATTCACTTCCTCTCTGATACCATCCTCAATCGGAATACCATATTCTGCTTCCATGATTTTTATTTCATCCTTTGCCTTCATCTCCATTGACAACAGTACACTCAATAAACGATGCAACTGAAGTCTTTCGTCATGACTGGGAACTTCATCCGCCAAGCCAATCATAATGATATTTATCAAATCCAGTTTTCCGGCCCATGTGCGATGACCGATGATTTTATCATCTTTCAAATGAATATGATTCAGCGTATTCGCCTTGTTATTCATGCACACCCAGATTGAGTAAACTTTCTTGATATCGTTATAGTGTTGATGAACAAAATCCCGTTCCTTTTGAGATGAAACAATTCGACTGACATAGAAAATAGCTCTGTTCAGAATATCATACTCATCAGGATCATCCTTCTGTGCTTCCACATTGATAATGATCTGTGTGAGTCCATCTCTCATTCGAGCGTAAAATACAATGTCAAATCGTATAAGGCCTTCTTTTTCTTCTGTATTCTCGGTATTTAAACCGATAATCTTATCTCCCTGACGTTCATTTGTGAGTCCCGGTTCTACCGGAACAATTCCTATCTTTGGTTCTCCCTCTATCAAAGGAACTACATCCATCGGCTGCATCCCCTTGAATTCATCTACAGTATAGACCAGTATCTGCGCCAAAATATACTTATTGCCAAGTAAGCGTTTGGCGCTGTTATCATACTGAGCTGTGTCACTGGTCGCTTTCAGCGCATTCGTGATTTCTGTATTCACAGGATAACCTCACCCTTTCTCTGGTGATTTTATTATACTGGAATTGAGGTTGAATTTCAAGATAAGCACGCACATCCAGCTGAATGATTTCAATCCGAGACATTCCAAAAAATTACGACCACACATTTTGATTAACCCGTTGACTTTAAAATAAAATCTGCTATAATAAACTATGCTTTATCCATTCGTTTGCATACCGCGCATGTTCAGATGATAGATTATTGTAATTGTAAGTGAATCATCATCATAAGGGCTTGTACTGGTTTCGACGGGGATGTTGAAGTTTGAGAAGCCATCCGCAGACTCCGGAGCTGCGTTAAAAGCCGGAACCTAAATATAAAAGCAGACGATAAGTTAGCTTTAGCTGCCTAATTAGGCGCTTGTCGGCCCGGGACTGCTCACCATTCCGGTTACCGGCATCGAAGAAGGTGAGGACCTCCAGAGCTTAAGCTTTGCGGCTTTGGAAAATTTATGAAGCTACTGATGCTGTAGGCCTGTCATTAGGCATATGGCAGAGGGAATGAATGTATAATGACTGTGATGGGAGATGCTTGGATGGAGATATCTTCGGACCGGGGTTCGACTCCCCGCAGGTCCACTAAAGCTGAACACGTTAATCTCTGTATATGCTATTATCGTATACAGGAATATGTTTTGTTTGGTGTATCGAAGAAAATAAAAGTAACGACATTGTATGTTGCGAAAGTAATCTACAGTGTCGTTATTTTTATGGCATAATTCGGATTTGAATTTGAAAAATCAGGATTCAAGGAAGATAAAGATAAGCAATTGAAAGCTATCTATTCCGATATTGAATTTATAGATATAATGGAAGCTGTTTGCTCTGATGCCAGAAATTATGTTTCCGATAATCCCGGAGCTTCACTGGAACAATTTAAAGAACATATTCAAATAAATGACGTATTATGCGATTGGATAGAAAACGCGCCTGTTGACCATGTTATCAGCAAAATAGATACAAAAGTTATTAATAAAAAAATAATTATCATTATTGCATTTTGCATACTTATTTTTATTTGTTTAAGTATCCTTTCGCTAGAAATAAGAAACTGGATTATCGACACAGCTTTTGAGAATCTTAAAGTAATCTCAAATTAATGGAGAAAAATGAATACACCAAAAAAAATCAAAAATTATTTGAAAAACATGAAATATCAGTTGTCGCTTGTTTATTCTAAAGAAGATGTTCGAGCAATTATGGATATCATCCAGGAACATGTTAATATTTTTTTAGAACAAAATCCATCCGCTTCTGAAGAAAATATTAAGCAATGTATTTGTGAAATAGGTGATTTTGTTCAAGCCGGTATAGAAAACATTGATTTTCACACATTAATGCAAAAGATAGAGGTAACTAATCGGGCAAAAAAAAGAAAAGTATATATTACAGCTATTGCGATGACTACGATTATTTTATTTGTTGTATATTGCATATGTGATATCATCTATACAAAAAGTATCGCCCCTGCTTATGTTACCGAAACCATTGTTGTTTTAGATGAAACAATTTACCCAGACGAAACCGATCCAACCGAGTTTCCATCTGAATCATCTTCCGAATCTGTGGAATAAATGCTCAAAAATTAACCCGCTGCCAAATTTTCAGATTTACGCTGCGGGTTAATTTTTATATCCAATCATTATTAATTGTTCTGACTCAGATATTCCTCCAGACAAATGCCCTTATCATACATCACCTTAGCCGCTTCCTTGCCGACATAGCGATAATGATCATCCTCAGCCGCAGCCCCCGTCACTGATTCCTTTCCGGATGGATAACGCAGGACAAAGCCATACTTATACGCATTGTCATTCATCCATGCCAGGACACTGTCTGTATCCTGTCCATAGTCTTCATCACCGGCAATATCAATTGCCAGACCGGTTTCATGTTCACTGGTTCCGGGCTTTGCAATCACCTGTTCAGCCTTACTTGTTGCTTCTTCTGCAGAATAGCCTTCATCCTCATAATTCTGGATCGTATCGTCCATCAGCGCCTGCTGCTCTTCCCGTGTTCTGTATGCATCGCTGACGATCGGATAGATATCCTCCGATCTGGCCGCATCAAACATCTCCTGAAGATCTGTGAGAATACGTGAGTCAACAGACTGACCATTGCGTAATTCCGTCAGATCAATACTGTAATCATCAGCAATCGGATGGGTACTGTTCACCAGGAGCAGCCGCCAGTCTGAACTTGAAGCGGTACTGTCTGTTTGACCGTCAGATGTCTGATCTAATCCATCTGCGGATGCTGTATCTGATACACTCTCATCGCTCTGTGAAACATTGCTGTCCGCTGTCTCATCCGCATCTTTGGCGGCCATGACACTCTCCGGCGGCACACTGCCGTTATTCCCCATTGGATCCGTGCACAGCACAACCAAAAATATAACAACAAGAAACAAAGCCACTATCGATAAAATAATCTGCTGAAATGTCTGTCCTTTTCTACTATGGTACCTTGTATTTCGTTCTGAATAACGTGTTCTTCTTTTTCTCATATATCGCAGCCCCTTTATTTCTTAATATTATAGCAAAAACTTTGCATCAAAGTCTTGACCAAACTGTAAAAATTTGTAACTGTTCAGAGCCAAGCAAAATTTCAAAAAACAGGTATAAAATGCTTGCATTTTTAAGACTTCTTTTGAAATTTTATTTGGCGGATACGCCACACCGACGAAATGCGTAGCATTTTGGAGGTTAGCTCTGAACAGTTACAAAAATTTTATTAATTTTTGTCTTATAAAGGCTGCATCCCGATTCGTCAATCAGCGAAGGCGGATCTTCATCTCACGCTCTGCTTCTCGCCGCTGATCCTTCTTGGCAATATCCTCACGTTTATCATATAGCTTCTTTCCTCGGGCAAGGCCAATCTGGACTTTCACAAGGCTGTCCTTGAAATACACCTGCAGCGGCATGATCGTATAACCTTTCTGAGAAACCTGTCCCAGAAGCTTCGTAATCTCGCGTTTATGCAGCAGAAGCTTTCTTGTACGAAGCGGGTCTTTGTTGAAAATGTTGCCTTTCTCATAAGGCGCTATATGCATATGCTCAATATAAATCTCTCCATGATCTGCATGAATAAAAGATTCCTTAATGCTGCACTTGCCCATGCGGAGAGACTTTACCTCTGTACCGTGCAGAACGATACCCGCCTCATACTTATCCTCGATAAAATAATCATGATACGCTTTCTTGTTATTGGCGATCAGTTTGGTTCCTTTTCCGGCCATTACATTTCCCCCTCTGCAAAAATGCTGTCCTCCAGCATAAAATTCACGGCTTTCGCCAGAAAATCTACATCTTTGACAATGATACGGACATGTTCACCCAGCTTGAAGGTTCTTCCGGTATCTTCTCCCGTCAATGTATACGTATTCTCATCAAAAATATAATAATCATCGTCCATATCCTGCAGTCTGATCAGACCCTCACAGGTATTCGGCAATTCCACATACATGCCCCAGTTGGTAATGCCTGAGACGACGCCTTCGTATCTCTGACCAATCCGTTTGGACATATACTCTGCCTTCTTCATCTTCTCAACTTCACGTTCAGCCTCATCCGCCCTGCGCTCTGTACTGCTCGTCTGAACAGCGACATCCGGCAGAATATGATGATAATGCGCCTGACGCCCGTCGTCTAGCTGACCGTGAAGATTCTCCTTGATGATACGATGGATCTGAAGATCCGGATATCTTCGGATTGGTGACGTAAAATGACAATAATAGGAAACTGCAAGTCCAAAATGGCCGAGATTTTCCGTTGTATAGCGGGCCTGCTTCATGGACCGCAGTACCAGTCTTGAAATCATGGTTTCTTCCGGCGTTCCTTCAATCTTACCTAACAATTTCTGAAATTCCATCGGATGAATGCTGTCCTGACGGATATTCATATAATATCCATAGTTCTTAATCAGGATCATCAGACGTTTAATACGATCTGTATCCGGGGATTCATGACTTCTATAAAGAAATGGCAGCTCCTGCCAGAAGAAATCCTCTGCAATGGTCTCATTGGCCATCAGCATGAAATCCTCGATGATCTTCGTTGCCGGATTTCTGTCATATGGATGAATATCCACCGGGAAATCCCGATCGTCCAGTTCAATCTTGGATTCAGGAAAATCAAAATCAATACCTCCGCGCTCCTTGCGTTTCTTGCGAAGAAGATCCGACAATGTCTTCATCTCTTTAAACATCTTCACCGCATCCGCATATACGACCGTTAATTCTTTGTCCCCATCCAATATACGACTAACCTGGTTGTAAGACATACGGTGATTGACTCTGATCACACTCTCCGTAATTTCATGGCCGATAATACCGCCCCGTTCATCCAGCTCCATCAGACAGCTGAGTGCCAGTCTGTCCATCCCTTCATTCAGGGAACAGATACCATTGGAAAGGGCATGGGGCAACATCGGAATCACCTTATTGACCAGATAGACGCTGGTGCCTCGCTTCAGTGCCTCTTTGTCAAGGGGAGATCCCTCCTTGACATAATGCGTCACATCTGCAATATGCACCCCCAGAAAATAATGGCCATCCTTCATCTCAAGAGTAATCGCATCATCCAGATCCTTGGCATCTTCTCCATCAATGGTCACGGTCATCCGATCTCTCAAATCTCTGCGCCCTTCGGTCTCTTCCGGGCTGACAGATTCCGGAACAGATAAAAGCTGTGTTTTCACATCCTCCGGAAATTCCGTCGGCAGATCGAAGGCTTTCACAACCGCCAGAATATCTGTCTTCGGATCATCCGCATGGCCGAGAATCTCTGTCACAGTTCCTTCCGGATTCTTACGATCATTGCCATAATCCGTCAGTTTCACCACAACACGATGGCCGTTCACCGCCCGCATGGTCTTCCCGCACGGGATAAAAATATCACTGCCAATCTTCTGGTTATCCGGGATCACAAAACCATAATTCTTATTCTTTTGAAAAATACCGATTACTTCCGTAAAACCGCGTTCAACAATCTGAAGTACCTTTCCTTCAGCCCTCTTGGCTGCCCTTGTACCGCCCGCCGGGACAGCCGGTGCCACCAGCTGGATCAGAACCGTATCTCCGTGAAAAGCACCCTTTGTCTCATCCGCCGGGATAAATACGTCCTGCTCCATGCCCTCAACTGTCACAAAACCAAAGCCCCTTGTACTGCCGCAGAACTTGCCTGTGAAGGTATCCGGTTCTGCCTTCTTATATCGCCCATTCTCAGTCAATGTCAGTTCTCCGCCAGCAATGAGCTGATCCAGAAATTCCTTAAATTCCTCCTTCTCACGCTTCGGCACTGAAAATACCATGCAAAGCTCTTTGAACTTCATCGGTTTGTAGTTCTTCTCTTCAATAAAATCCAGGACCATTTTTCTTCTTACATCAAAAATAACCTTGTCCATGTTTGTCACCTCCTGTTTCTATACTCGCTTTTCTATTCTTCGGCCGGATCTGTATCTGCCGCTAACATTCTCTGTGCATTCTATACATTCTATCTGCAGAAAGAACAAAAACACTCCCGAAGGAGTGTTTCTATTCATCTTGCTGTACATGTTCAGGCCGGAAGTATTACCGGCTGAATGATACTGCCTTCAGCAGTCTGACATTCTTAGTATCCCCAGCTCATGTTCATCACAAGAGATAATACAATAAAGATCGCTGCCAAAATAGCTGTTGATCTTTCAAGTAAAGCATCTTCTGTGTGCTTCTTACCATGGGTCGTGAAATATGTGTCGTTGCTTCTGCCTGTAATTCCGCCAGACAGATCCGCACCCTGACCTTTTCCTTTAAATACTAAAAATACAAGTACTAAACATACAATGATATATACCACTGTGGCTGCAATTCTGATACCGCTCATGCGTACACCTCCTGCATTCAATCTAAATCATTATAGCACAGGTTCCTACAGCATGTAAAGTATATTTTATCGTTTCACAAGAAGTGAATGACCAGTCATCTCTACCGGTTTCTCCAACCCCATCATATCGATGAGTGTTGGCGCCAGGTCTGCCAGGCAGCCTCCCTCTTTCAGTGTGTAGGCCGGATCATAATTAATCAAAATAAATGGCACCGGATTGGTTGTATGAGCAGTGAAAGGCACCCCTGTTGTATAATCAACCAACTGTTCACAGTTGCCATGGTCTGCACAGAGAATCATCTGGCCATCCACTTCCTTCAATGCCTCAACAGCACGGCCGACACATGTATCCACTGCTTCAACTGCTTTAATCGCTGCAGATTCAACACCTGTATGACCCACCATATCCGGATTAGCGAAATTGATGATGATCACGTCGTATTTATCTGATTTGATGGCTTCTACGAGTTTATCGCACACTTCATAAGCACTCATCTCAGGCTTCAGATCATAAGTTGCTACCTTTGGAGAATTCACAAGGATTCTGTCCTCTCCCGGATTTGGTGCTTCGACACCGCCGTTAAAGAAGAATGTCACATGTGCATATTTCTCTGTCTCAGCAATTCTTGCCTGCTTCAGTCCTTTAGAAGCCAGGAATTCACCAAATGTATTTTTGATTTCTACTTTGTTGAATGCCACTTCTTTATTCGGGATTGTTACATCATATTCTGTAAAACAGATATAGGTTACTTTCTTGCGTTCGCCTCTGTCAAAACCATCAAATTCATCTGCGCAGAAAGCTCTTGTGATCTCACGAGCGCGGTCCGGTCTGAAGTTGAAGAAGATAATGGAATCACCGTCATTGACTGTAGCCGTTGGCTTGCCGTCTCTCATAATGACAGTCGGTACAACAAATTCATCATAAACTTCCTGCTCATAGGATGCCTTAACCGCATCATATGGGCATTCTGCCTGTATGCCTTCACCAAAAGCGATGGCACGATAAGCTTTTTCTACACGGTCCCATCTGTTGTCACGGTCCATGGCATAGTAACGGCCCATAACAGAAGCAATCTGTCCAACACCCAGTTCCTGCATCTTCTCGTATAATTCTTTGATATAATCTGCACCTGATGCCGGAGGTGTATCACGGCCATCCAGGAAGCAGTGAACATAGACCTGCTCAAGTCCATGACGTTTTGCCAGCTCCAGCAACCCATACAGATGTGTATTATGGCTGTGGACACCACCGTCGGACAACAGACCATATAAGTGCAGTGCAGAATTGTTGGCTTTAACATTCTCAATGGCCTTTAATAAAGCCGGATTTTCAAAGAATGTACCATCCTGGATCTCTTTGGTAATTCTTGTAAGATCCTGATAAACAATACGTCCGGCGCCCATGTTCATATGTCCGACCTCAGAGTTGCCCATCTGACCTTCCGGAAGACCAACGGACAACCCGCTGGCATTGCCTTTGACAAATGGATAGGTTGCCATTAAATTATCAATGACAGGTGTCTTTGCTTCATAAACAGCATTGGCATCTTTTTTGTCATTTAAACCAAAACCATCAAGAATCATTAAAACTGTAGGTTTTTTACTCATTTTCTCTCACTTTCTTCAAAAAAGGGCGCCGAATTATTCAAGACGCGCCCCAATTGATATTGTTATTGATAAAAATTATTTGTTGTAGTTAACAATTTTGCCGAAGTCCGGTTTCAGAGATGCACCGCCTACAAGGCCGCCGTCAATATCCGGTTTTGCGAAAAGTTCAGCTGCATTGCCTGCATTCACAGAACCGCCGTACTGGATACGGATAGCTTCTGCTGTTGCTTCATCATAGATTTCACGGATACACTGACGAATTGCACCGCAAACTTCCTCAGCCTGATCTGCTGTTGCAGTTTCACCGGTTCCGATTGCCCAGATTGGCTCATAAGCAATAACTGCTGTCTTTGCCTGATCTGCTGTTACATTCTGAAATGCGATCTTGATCTGCATACGGATCCATTCGATGTAAATTCCCTGTTTGCGCTGTGTCAGAGACTCGCCGCAGCAGACAATCGGTGTAATACCGTGTTCAAAAGCCTTGAGAACCTTACGGTTGACAGTTTCATCTGTTTCAGCAAAGTATTCTCTTCTCTCAGAATGACCAAGTACAACATATTTCACACCGGCATCTGTCAGCATAGCAGGAGAAATCTCGCCTGTATAAGCGCCGGATTCTTCAAAATACATATTCTCAGCACCAATATTGATGTTGCTGCCTTTAGCTGCTTCCATACATGGAATGATATCGATAGCAGGTACGCAGAAAACAACATCCACGTCATCATTTGCTACAAGTGGTTTCAGTGTTTCTACAAGAGCCACTGCCTCACTTGGTGTTTTATTCATTTTCCAGTTGCCTGCAATAATCTTCTTACGCATGATATTACGATCCCTTCTATTTATAATAAATAATTGACTCATTATCCACTTAAATTATTTGTCTGTTGCTGCTGCAACGCCCGGAAGTTCTTTGCCTTCAAGGAATTCAAGAGATGCACCACCGCCTGTGGAAATATGTGTCATCTTGTCACCAAAACCAAGCTGGTTAACAGCAGCTGCTGAATCACCGCCACCGATGATCGTCACTGCATCTGTATCAGCCAGTGCCTGAGCAACTGCAACAGTACCTGCAGCAAAGTTCGGCATTTCGAATACACCCATCGGTCCGTTCCATACAACTGTCTTCGCATCTTTGACAGCGTTGGCAAACAGTTCTCTTGTCTTCGGTCCGATATCAAGGCCCATCCAGCCGTCATCGATCTGGCCGGCATCGACTACTTTCACATTGGCATCATTAGAAAATGCATCAGCAGTTACTGTATCTACAGGAATAAGCATCTTCACGCCCTTATCAGCAGCTTTCTTGATCATATCGTTGGCATAATCAAGATAATCATCTTCACAAAGAGATGTACCGATCTTACCGCCCTGAGCCTTCATAAATGTATAAGCCATACCGCCGCCGATGATCAGAGTATCCACTTTGTCAAGCAGGTTGTTGATAACAGAAATCTTGCTGGATACCTTGGAACCGCCAAGAATAGCAACAAAAGGTCTTGCAGGGTTATTGACTGCATTGCCAAGGAAATCGATTTCCTTCTGCATCAAATAGCCAACAGCTGCTGTCTTCACATACTGAGTGACACCGACGTTGGAGCAATGTGCTCTGTGAGCTGTACCGAAAGCATCATCCACATAAACATCGCAAAGGCTTGCCAGTTCTTTGCTGAAGGCTTCCCCATTCTTTGTCTCTTCAATTCTGTAACGTGTGTTCTCAAGAAGAACAACATCGCCATCTTTCATGGCAGCTACAGCAGCTTTTGCATTTGGACCAACGACCTCAGGATCTGCAGCAAATTTTACGTCCTGACCAAGAAGTTCGCTTAAACGAACAGCAACAGGTGCCAGAGAAAGTTCAGGCTTTGCTTCGCCCTTTGGCTTACCAAGATGTGAGCAAAGGATAACTTTGCCGCCGTCAGCGATGAGTTTCTTGATTGTCGGCAGGGATGCTACCAGTCTGTTCTCATCTGTAATCTTTCCATCCTGTAAAGGAACATTAAAATCGCATCTTACTAAGACTCTCTGGCCTTTAACATTAATATCATCAACAGAAACTTTATTCAGCATATTATTATCTCCTTTTGTCTGACTATATTTAAGCGCCCTTTAAGCGCAAAAACGGGTCCGGTCCAATGAGACCGGACCCGCCAAGGATCTTATTTATTTATTCTGATTTCAAAATTAAGCCAATTCAGCAAAATATTTGATTGTTCTAACCATCTGGCTTGTGTAGGAGTTTTCATTATCATACCATGAAACAACCTGCACCTGATATAAATCATCGCCAATCGGAGAAACCATTGTCTGTGTAGAATCAAATAAAGAACCATATGTGATACCTACAATATCAGATGATACGATCTGATCTTCGTTGTAACCAAAGGAATCACTTTCAGCAGCCTTCATAGCAGCGTTGATACCGTCAACTGTTACATCACTGCCTTTAACTACAGCTGTAAGGATTGTTGTAGAACCTGTAGGAACCGGTACACGCTGAGCAGAACCGATAAGTTTGCCCTTTAATTCAGGAATAACAAGACCGATTGCTTTAGCAGCACCTGTTGAGTTAGGAACAATGTTGACAGCACCTGCTCTTGCTCTTCTTAAATCACCTTTTCTGTGTGGTCCGTCAAGAATCATCTGGTCACCTGTGTAAGCATGGATTGTAGACATGATACCACTCTGGATTGGAGCATAATCATTCAAAGCCTTTGCCATAGGTGCAAGACAGTTTGTTGTACAGGATGCAGCAGAGATAATCTTGTCATCAGCTGTAAGTGTCTTCTCGTTAACGCTGTATACGATTGTAGGAAGGTCATTGCCTGCTGGTGCAGAAATAACAACTTTCTTAGCGCCTGCTTTGATATGTGCTTCAGCTTTTGCCTTGGATGTATAGAAACCTGTACACTCAAGAACAACATCAACATCCAGGTCACCCCATGGTAAGTTAGAAGCATCTGCTTCTTTGTAGATTGTAATCTGTTTGCCGTCAACAACGATAGATGCGTTGTCTTCGCCAACAGTTACTGTATGTCCGGCATATCTGCCCTGAGATGAATCATATTTCAAAAGATGTGCAAGCATCTTAGGATCTGTTAAATCGTTGATTGCAACTACTTCATAACCTTCTGCTGCAAACATCTGTCTGAATGCAAGACGACCAATACGACCAAATCCATTAATTGCTACTTTTACTGCCATAATAACTCCTCCTGATATTGTATATCATTTTTATTATTTTACCGAAAGCTTAAAGAATTTTCTTATCACTTTCGCTCTGTCCCTATTGTATCGGATTTTAATGTTTTTTTCAAGTACAAAAACCACTTTATTAATTTTTTAACAATCCTTATAATTTGATGCAGATTACTGCATAATTTTCATGATTTTTTCGCAAATTGAAGTTTTTTGTTTTTACATCTGTACATTATTTGCAAAAAATCCAGGATTATACACACAGTTCTATCCAGATTTGACAATCTTTTAACTCGCATCATCTAATTCCGGCGCAATTTTCTCGATAATTCCACCGCCTGCGACAAGATCTCCGTCATACAAAACAACTGCCTGGCCCGGTGTGATCGCACGCTGAGGCTCATCAAAACATACATATAATCTTCCGTCCGGCAACTGTCTGGCTATGCACGGTGCTGCTTTGTGGGCGTAACGTATCTTGGCCGTCAGGCGCACCGGTTCATCCAAAGACGCACGGGACATCAGATTCACATTAGATGCATACAATGCCCGTTGGAACAATTCATCATTCTCACCGATAATGATTTTGTTTTCTTCAGGATTAATACCGGTAACAAAAACCGGATGTCCCATGGCCAGATTCAGCCCCTTTCGCTGACCAATGGTATAAGCACCGATACCTCTGTGATGTCCCAGCACTTTGCCATTCTTGTCGACAAAATCACCTTCCGGCAGTTTTTTGCCTGTATAATCTTCAATGAACGCCTGATAATTGCCGTCCGATACAAAACAGATATCCTGGCTGTCCATCTTATTGGCCACAGACAGACCGATTTCCCCAGCTATACGACGCACTTCTGATTTATCATAAGCCCCCACCGGCATCAGGGTATGCGCCAGCTGATGCTGATTCAGATTATACAATGCATACGTCTGATCTTTTCTGTCAAATGCTGCCTTTTCAATCGCATATCTGCCATTTGGAAGATGAACGATTCTGGCATAGTGGCCCGTTGCAATATAATCGGCACCCAGAGCCAATGCCTTCTCAAGCAGTGCTTCCCATTTGACATAACGATTGCAGACAATACATGGATTCGGTGTCCGCCCTTTTTCATACTCAGAAACAAAATTGTCAATCACTTTCTCTCTGAACACTTCCCGGAAATTCATCACATAATACGGTATACCGATTCTCTCCGCCACTCTTCTGGCATCATCCACTGCAGATAAACCGCAGCAACCGCCGTTTTCTTCGACGATTTCATCTTCCTCTTCCTGCCAGATCTGCATGGTCACTCCGATCACATCATACCCTTGCTGTTTGAGCAGCCAGGCAGCTACAGAAGAATCCACACCACCGGACATACCTACTACAACCTTTTTCGATGCCATATGCATCCTCCTTCTCATGTAACAAAAGGACTGCCGCATCATCTGTCATAACGCAGCAGTCCTCCCTTATCATTCATTAATAGTCTTCTTCCTCTTCACCTTCACTGATATCGTTCTTCGGTTTCTGGAGGCCTTCAATCTTGATGCCGTTCTTTTCTGCATAATCCCAAAGGGCAGCATGAATTGCTTCTTCAGCAAGAAGAGAACAGTGTACCTTGACCGGAGGCAGACCATCAAGCGCTTCCATAACCGCTTTGTTGGTTACTTCCAACGCTTCATAAATTGTCTTGCCTTTGACAAGTTCTGTTGCCATACTGCTAGTTGCAACAGCGGCACCGCAGCCAAATGTTTTGAATTTGACATCTCTGATCACCTGGTTCTCATCAATATCAAAATATATTCTCATGATATCGCCGCACTTCGCATTGCCTACTGTGCCGACACCACTTGCATTTTCAATCTCTCCAACATTACGCGGATGCTGGAAATGATCCATAACTTTCTCGCTGTACATTATTTATTTCCTCCTGTTTTCTTGATGAAATCTTCATATAACGGTGACATGGAACGAAGACGTGCAACAATCTTCTCAATTTCATCTACAACACCGTCAATTTCTTCCTGTGTATTATCATAACCCAGTGTCAGTCTCAGAGAACCATGTGCAATCTCATGAGGCAGACCAATCGCCAGAAGGACATGGGATGGATCCAGGGAACCTGATGTACAGGCAGAACCACTGGATGCACAAATATGTGCCATATCCAGCATGATCAGCATGGATTCACCCTCAACAAACTGGAAACTGAAGTTGACATTATTCGGCAATCTGCGTGTTCTGTCACCATTCAGACGTGCATAAGGGATTCTCTTATAAATGGCATCAATCATGCGGTCTCTTAATTCGATTTCCTTCGATGTACGTTCTTCCATATCAGCCACTGCCATCTCAACTGCCTTGCCAAGACCGACAATACTCGGAACATTCTCTGTACCGGCACGACGCTTACGTTCCTGAGCACCGCCGTGAATAAATGAGCGGATCTTCACACCCTTGCGGATATAAAGGAATCCAATCCCCTTCGGTCCATTGATCTTGTGACCACTGATGCTGAGCATATCAATATGCATCTTGCCTACATCAATAGGCACCTGACAATAAGCCTGTACGGCATCTGTATGGAATAAAATACCATGCTCTTTCGCAATAGCACCAATCTCTTCAATTGGCTGAATCGTTCCGATCTCATTGTTGGCAAACATAACAGAAATCAGGATCGTATCCGGGCGGATAGCTGCTTTCAGCTGATCCAGTTTGATCACACCGTTCTCATCGACATCAATATAAGTGATCTCATATCCTCTGGATGCCAAATAATCGCATGTATGCAGAATCGCATGATGTTCAATCTTGGATGTAATGATATGCTTGCCTTTTGAAGCATATGCTTCAGCAGTCGCAACAAGTGCCCAGTTATCTGATTCACTGCCGCCGGCTGTAAAATATATATTCTCAGACGTTGTACCGATGGACTTCGCCATAATCTCACGCGCATGTGTAATAGCTGCCTTTGTTTCTGAGCCTAAACTGTAGATACTGGATGGATTGCCGTATTTCTCTGTAAAGTAAGGCAGCATGGCCTCAACGACTTCAGGTCTTGCAGCAGTTGTTGCTGCATGATCCAGATAAACTAAATGATCCATTTTGCTCATCTCCTTCAATTATTCAAAATTAATCATTGGTGACATATTTCCAAAGCGAGGGGACAGACACTCTCCCCGTCTCTTATATATTTATATATATGCATAATTATTCTCTATGTTATATGTCCCGCATTTTTAATGAAAACTTGCCTTTTTATCTTAACATTTCATCACATATTCGTCAAGTCTTTTTCATACTATTTTGGTAGGGAAAACAGTTTTTTAGGGCTTCTTCATCATATCTATCAGTTCTTCCTCTGTAATGACCGGTACTCCCAGTTCCCTGGCCCTTTTGTTCTTGGACGAAGCTGATGTCGAATCATTATTAATCAAATAACTGGTCTTAGATGAAACAGACCCCGCCACCTTGGCACCCTTTTCTTCAAGAAGCGCCTTTAAATTGTTTCGATTCTTGAAATGTTCCAACGAACCGGTAATAACAAATACCTTTCCATCAAAGACACGACCCTCTTCCGAGAAATTCTCCTGCTCAATCTCCACTTCCCCCAGCAGATCCTTCAGTTCTATCCTGTGCTGTTCATCTGCAAAATAGTCTGTAAAGCTGCCGGCAATCACAGGGCCAATACCATCAATCGCAGTCAATTCTTCCGTTGATGCTGCCAGCATTGCCTGTAAATCATTCCTGTAATGCTGACAAAGTAATCGTGCATTTGAAAGGCCGATATTCAGGATTCCAAGACTGTAGATCAGCTTCGCCAGCGTCACCTTTCTTGCCTTCTGGATGGATGCCATCAAGCGCTGATAAGACTTCTCCCCAAAACCGTCCATCTCTACAATCACATCATGATAACTATCCAAATGGAACATATCTGCCGGCTCACGCAGAAAACCGCTCTGTATAAACTTCTCCAGCGTTGCCTCAGACATTCCCTCTATGTTGAAAGCATCACGACTGACAAATAACGAAAAACGTTTGACATGCTTGGCCGGACATTCTTCATTAACACAATACAACGATGAAACATCATTCACACATCTGACTTCAGTCGGCTTTCCACAGACAGGACATTCCTTTGGAATTTCAAGCGTATCACTTCTGGTCAGATTCTCCGCAATCTGAGGAATGATCATATTGGCTTTGTAAACCTGGATCACATCACCCTTGCCCAACTGCAGCGCCCGCAAAATACTGATATTGTGAAGACTTGCCCTTGATACGGTGGTTCCTTCCAGTTCAACCGGCTCAAAAACTGCAATCGGATTGATTAGACCCGTTCGAGATGCACTCCATTCCACATCCAACAAATGCGTTTCCCGAATCTCATCCGCCCATTTAAAGGCAATGGCATTTCGCGGGAACTTCGCTGTAGTACCAAGGGATTCGCCATATGCGATATCCTCCAGGATCAAAACAAGTCCATCTGACGGGAAATCATTATCCGCTATTCGATCTGCAAACTGTGCTACATAAGTCGGAAGATTCTCTCTGTCAACCAGGACATGCTCCACTACGTCAAACCCCTGTGAGGAAAGCCACTCAAACTGCTGCATCCTTGAATTATAAAAATCCATGCCTTCAGCCACCACAAGGGTAAATGCAAAGAAGTAAACATTTCTCTCCGCTGTAACTGCATTATTCAGCTGTCTGACCGAACCGCTGCAGAGATTACGCGGATTCTTATATTTCGCCTCACTGTCCTCAATCTGACTGTTCAGCGCATTGAAATCCGAATACTTGATCACCGCCTCGCCGCGCAGTGTCAATTTTCCCTTAAAAGCAATCCGGTGGGGCACATTCTTAAATACTCTGGCATTGTTGGTGATGACCTCACCCACATAACCATTGCCTCTTGTAACCGCCTTCACAAGCTCTCCGTTGTCATAAGTCAGAACGATTGTCAGTCCATCCATCTTCCATGACAGAACTCCGGTCTGATCCCCCAGCCAGTCCGCAAGAACCTGTACATCCTTCGTCTTGTCCAGGGACAACATCGGATATTCATGCTCTTCTTTCGGTAATTCACTCAACACTTCATAACCCACATGAATCGTCGGGCTGTTACTAAGGGTGATGCCTGTCTCCTTCTCCAACTGTACCAGTTCATCATAAAGGGCATCATATTCATAGTTGCTCATCAGCTCTGTATCCTGCATATAATAAGCCTTTGACGCTCGATTCAGAATTCCTGTCAGTTCTTTGATTCTATCTGCTTTTGATATCATCTGCTCTTCCTCCGCTTCGACTGATTCCTGCGATCATTTGCAATAAACTGTCTTTTCAGCTGCTCAAGTTCTTCCGCTGTTACATCCCGCCACTTTCCAACCGGCAGACTGCCCAGACGGATATTCATAATACGGACCCGCTTAAGCTTCGTTACATGGTAATCAAAATGTCGGCACATATACCGAATCTGCCGGTTCAGCCCCTGTGTCAGAATAATAGAAAATGTGTAATCATCTATCCTCCGAAGCATACACGGACGTGTCACCGTATCCAGAATCGGCACTCCCTTTGACATGCCCTGAATAAATTCATCTGTTATCTTTTTATTCACCCGAACAATATACTCTTTCTCATGATACTGACTGGCCTTCAGAATATGATTGACAATTGTACCGTCATTCGTCAGAAGAATCAATCCCTCCGAATCCTTGTCCAGACGTCCGATCGGGTAAATCCGCTCCGGATAATGAATATAATCTATAATATTATTCTTCTCACGGACTCTATCTGTTGTACAGACAATTCCCCTTGGTTTATTAAAAGCGATCAAAACCATCCTGTCGTTTTGTCTGACAACCTTCGATCCTACCTTAACCACCTGCCCCGGCCTCACCCGGGTACCAAGCTCAGCCTTCGTGCCATCCACTGTCACGCGTCCTGCCTCAATCAGACGATCTGCTTCTCTTCTGGAACAAAAACCCGCATCACTCAGGAAACGATTAAGACGAACATCTGATTTATCTTCATTCTCATGTAATATATCCTTTTTAAAATTACTCATTTCTATACCTCTGTTACAAAAAAAGCTTTTGCTGCAGACACCTCCAGCAAAAGCTTTTATCATTCGTTCATCTAATTAGTTCTGTGTAGCTGTACTACTGTCCGTCTGTGATTCTGTCTCACCGGCCGACTCAGTCTCTGCTGCAGATTCAGTCTCTGACTGTCCTGATTCAGTTGAAGATGTATCGCTGGTATCAGTAGATGCTGAATTCGTTACACTTGTCTTAGAGCGCACCTTCTGCATGAATTCCATCAAGCTTGAATCATTCGCACAGGCACTGTCCATCTTGGTATTCACTGTAGAAATAAGATCCATGACATCCTGATCCTGGTAAAGCTGATTGATGTAATTCTGAGTGGCCTCATCATACTGAAAAGAACCTGTGGCAGCATTATAATCACCGCGATAAATATACAATGTTCCGTCATCCGCTGACTTCACATAAAATACGGAAAGATTCGGTGCCAGTGTCTTAATATCTGCCAACTTCAACTCATCATATACAAAAACAACATATTCTCCGGAATTCAGACCGCGTTTTGTATAATACTGCGTATTCTGATAATCCTCAATAATCTGTGAGGTTGCTGTCAATACATCTGCATTGATCTCCTGATCAGAATTATAAACCTTCTTCAGAAGATCTGTGTCACCCTCCTTAAATGCCTTACGGTAATTGGCAATCAGTTCATTCACTGCAGGATACTGATTCTCCTGAAGGGCATTGGTATTCTCATCGACACTGATGGTTGATTCTGCAGTCAAGCTGCCGGAATTGGCGGCCGTCCCTTTATTCTCCTTGCTTCCAAGGTTCACCACCAAACCTGCAATGGCAGCAACAACGACAACAACCGATAATATAATAATCAATATACTGTTTCGGTTCATAGCTATATTCTCCTCACCGGCAGAACTGTTTCTTCTGCTCTCTCTATCTCCTAATGGACTTTTCATTCCTCTCTATTCCTCCATACAATTACTCATCATAACGATGCTTTCATTCCTGAACATTCATCTGCAGCACTGCAGAATCATTCTGCGAATTCTGTTAAAAAAATACACCTGAAGGGAATCGAACCCTCGCACACGGCTCCGGAAACCGTTGCTCTATCCACTGAGCTACAGATGCAATTGTTATTGTACAATATTTTTTAACAGAATGCAATGGATAAATCACTTTTTCTTGTGTTATTTTTCTACATCAGAAATCAGATTCTGTTCTTTAAGGCCCGGACAACCGTCTCGAGTATCTTAATCCTTGCATAATACTTGGAATCAGCCTCAACAATCGTCCACGGTGCATAGGTAGTAGAAGTTCTCAAGATCATCTCATCGACAGCCTTGACATACGCATCCCACTTCTCACGATTGCGCCAGTCCTCATCCGTAATCTTCCACTGTTTCTCAGGATCCTCCATTCTCTCATTAAAACGTCGTTCCTGTTCATCCTTATCAATCTGAAGCCAGAATTTCAGAACAATCACCCCGTGGTCTGTCAAATTCTGCTCCATCTGGTTGATCTCTCTGTATGCACGGCGCCATTCTGCCTGGCTACAGAAGCCTTCAATACGCTCCACCATCACACGTCCATACCATGTCCGATCAAAAATCGTCATATGACCATCCTTCGGCATGGCTCGCCAGAAGCGCCACAGATAATGATGGGCCTTTTCTATATCATTCGGTGCCGCCGTCGGAACCACCTCGTATCCGCGCGGATCCAGAGGCTCTGTCAAACGCTTGATCGCACCGCCCTTTCCTGCCGCATCCCAGCCTTCCAAAGCCACAACAACAGGAATCCTCTTCAGATACATCTCATTCTGCAGACGGGTCAATTCTTTCTGCAGCACAGATAAACGCTTCTTGTAATCTTCCTTTGTCATTGTCAGACTGACAT
The DNA here is from genome assembly GCF_040096555.1 of Coprococcus intestinihominis. Lineage (NCBI taxonomy): Bacteria > Bacillati > Bacillota > Clostridia > Lachnospirales > Lachnospiraceae > Coprococcus > Coprococcus intestinihominis. Next base: position 28,544 of record NZ_JBBMEK010000002.1, read on the forward strand.
CCACACCGTCAAGAACCGTTGTACGCATTGTCTCTTCCGTACCCGGCAATTCTTCCTGCGCCCTCTCTGCCAAATGACTGCGGCTCTCTTTTGCATTCTCTTCATTCAAACGTTCTTCTATCATCCCGGCAACAATTGTCATGACTTTCACTGCTGCATATTCCCTGTCTGTTGCCTCAATGACATGCCATGGTGCCCATGACATATCGGTCTGTTCCAGCATATGATCATACATCGGCAGATACGCCTTGTACTGCTTAAAATGCTTCCAGTCCGCTTTGGTCACACGCCACTTCGTCTCAGATGAACGTTCTAGCTTCTTCAGACGCTTCTCCTGTTCATCGGCAGAAATATGCAGGAAAAATTTGATGATCAATGTTCCGTCAGCCGACAGCTGTTCCTCGAATGAAAGAATCTGATGATACGCTGCATCCAGGCGCTTCTGATCCATTGGCGCATCCATCTGTTCTGTGATCACGCGCCGATACCAGCTTCGGTCAAAGATATGCATGCGCCCCTTCGCCGGTGTCTTCGTCCAGAAACGCCACAAAAACGGATGCATATGCTCTTCTTCATTTTCTGCCTGAATGGTAAATACCTTAAATCCACGCGGATCCAGCGGCTGTATCAGGCGACTGATCATCGTTCCCTTACCGGATGCGCCCCATCCTTCAAAAACAACCATCACCGGCAAACCCTTAGCCCGCGCTTCTCGCTGAAGCGCAGCAAACTTCGGCGCCAGTTTATCCATCATTTCTTTGTATTCGTTTTTGGTAAGATTTTTATTTAAATCGACTTCTCTCAGCATTTCATTCTCCTCTGCAAATAAAACAAAAGGAGATGCCGTAAAATGACATACCCGGAAAAGGTACTGCGACCTCTCCGTATTTTACAACATCCCCTCTTTTGTGCTCCGTCCGCAGGACAGATAGATCAATAATACTTTTTTCTTCCCCAGAGATTGCTCTTCTTGAATTCTATATATTCACTGTAAGCCTTCTCAAGGATCTGCCTCTCATTCGTAAATTTCAGTAAATGATAAGCTTCGTGATACTTATAATACCCCGAATCCACGAAATACTCTTCACGCTGTGGTTTGCTGAAATAGCTGTCAGACATCATCAAATACCAGTGGACTTCCTTCATCACCACATCCTGGGATGTATTGAAGCTGTACTGGCTCTTGCCTACATATTTCACAATAGATGCGTCTACACCCGTTTCTTCTTTCACTTCTCTGAGTGCCGTTTCCTTAAATTCTTCGCCTGCCTCAACAGTACCTTTCGGTAACACCCATCCTTCATATTTATTTCTGTAATTCTTATACAGCAGAAGGATTTTACCTCTGAATATAACCACACCGCCACAGCTCGTTGCCTTTGTCATCGCAATTCCTCCCTGCTCATTGGTGTGTCAATCAAGTATTCTATCTATTAGTATACAATGCTTTGAGGTATTTTACAATAATATCACAGGAATTTAACCTGTTGTTTGTAAAGGAATACCTGTCCATTTAATTATTCAGATAAGCATCCAGTATCTCTCCGGCAATAGGAACCGCTTCGATGCTGGCTGTTCCGGCATCTTCCACCAATACGCAGATGGCAATCTTCGGATCATCCGCCGGTGCAAAACCGACAAACCAGGCATTGTTGCCTCTTCCGACAACTTCCGCTGTTCCTGTCTTTCCGGCAACAGAGTAATTCTTGCCGGAAAGTTTGTAACCGGTACCCTCTTCAACAACCGCCTTCATCATCTTGGTCAGCTGTGAAGATTCCGAAGTTGACATCAGCGTTCCATAGTTCTCTGATTCATATTGTTCAATCACAGAACCTTCCGTGCTCTGAACAGAATCAATCACATACGGCTTCATCAATGTTCCGCCGTTGGCAATGGCACTGACGAGCATAGCTGCATGGATCGGAGAAATAACTGTATTGCCCTGGCCAATAGCCGTTGCACCAATCTGCCACTGGCTGTCTGTGTTAGACAGACTGAACTGGCTTTTAGCCGTCGTAAACTTCGTTGGCAGTGTCTGATTAAACAGCAGCGAATTGGCCACTTCATTCATTTTGTCTACACTGATGGATAACCCCAGATTGGCAAATGATGCATTACAGGATTCTGCAAAAGATTCAAGCAGATCCACCTGTCCATGCTCTTCACCGCCATAACACTTAATATAGCTGTCACCGCTGTCAGACTGCAGTGAAATCGAACCATCACAGTAATAGCTGTAATTATCCGGGTCACCGCCGCTGCGAAGATATGCCAATAACGTCACCATCTTGAATATAGAACCCGGTACAAAAAGTCCCTGCGTTGACTGATTCAGAAGAACTTTGCTGTTCTCATCACTAATAATGTCCTGATAATTATCAACCAGTGAATTCGGGTCGTAGTCCGGTTTTGAAATCATCGCCAGTACCTTACCTGTGGATGGTTCTATTGCCACTACAGCGCCCTCTCTGTCTCCCAGAGCATCATGAGCAACCTGCTGCAGATTGGCATTTAATGTTGTCACCACATTATCCGCCGGATTCTTCTGACCTCTGATCTCATTAATAATCTTCTCCACTGGCTGGATATCTGACGTAATCAGATTGTAATCGGCTGTCAGCTCCACACCGGACTTGTTCACATCACTTGTTCCCACCACATGGGCAAATGTACATCCATACGGATAATAACGGTAATAATTGCCATTGTCATCCTTGATGGATTCTGCCAGAACTTCTCCGTCCGCTGAAAGAATCTCTCCTCTGACAACACTGTCCGCCATCTTGGCCAGACGGCTGTTATGCGGATTATTAATAACTTCCTTGCTTGTCACGCCGTCAAAATAAATAAAGTAACCGATCATTCCGAAGAAAAGCAGCATCATCACATACGTAATACGCATGATCTCTTTGTTCGTGCGTTTCTTTTCACTGAGTTCACGGCGCAGTTCTATATCATCAATATCCGTCTCTTCATCTTTTCTTCTGCGGCGTTTTTTCTTTTTGGTATTTGTCTTTTTCACAGGAACCTCGTCTGCAACAGCCTTAGCGGCCTGTTTATTCTGTCTTTTTCCCTGCGGCTGTTCATCTGATTTCTTTGTTTCACACTGCTGTTTCTGAGCAGTACGCTGTTTCTCCAGCGCACGCTGCTTCCTGCGTCTGTCTCGCTCAGCCGCTTCCTGTTCATTGACCTTGCGGTAGTGTTCGATATCCTTCTCATCAAAATCAAAATGATCCACATCATCCACACCCGGCACATAGTCCATCATTCCGTCATCCGAAAGCAGATCAAAGTCATCCGATGGATCTTTCCTGACATTGACAACGGTATCATCCAGACTGGCCTTCTTATACACGCGTCTGGTCATTCCACTGTCGTTGTTCTGATTCTCGTCGTTTTTCTTCAATCTCTTTCACCTCCTTCTGTTTCAACAGATAAAGTCCCTGAATCACTGCAAATACAATGATTGTGGAAAGAATGGAACTTCCGCCGTAACTGATCAGTGGCAATGTAACACCGGTATGCGGAATAAACTTGATAACACCACCGATACACAGGAACAGCTGAAAACCATATGCAATGCTCAGGCCAATTGCCAGAAGCTTATAGAAATTATTGGTCAAACGCAGCGAAATATTAATGAACATAATAAAACAGCTCATAAATACCAAAATAAGACAGATGGCAAAAAAACCACCCAGTTCCTCAGCGATCACCGCAAAAATAAAGTCACTTTCCCTTACAGGAATATCCTTTGGCATTCCCTGATACAGACCCATGCCAAACCATCCGCCTGTTCCGATGGCAAACAGTGACTGAGCGATCTGATATCCAGCATCGTTATAATTGCCCCAAGGATCCTTCCAGGCAACAACTCTTCGTTTGACATGGTCAAACAGATGATAAGCAACAACAGAAGCACCGGCTCCTGCCGCAAGGCCCATAAGCGGCCACATGGCTCTACGTGTTGCCACGTAAAGCATCACAATATACGTAACAAAGAAAATAACTGCCGCACCAAGGTCTTTCTCAACAACAAGCATCAGCACATGCACTCCCGCCAGAGCGGAGGTGAGCATGATCTGCTTCAAACTGGTGTTTTTATACAGCATAGCTGCTACAAAAAACACAAAAATAATCTTTGCTAATTCTGAAGGCTGAAAACCAATACCCGCAATGCTGATCCAGTTGGTCGCACCATAAACCTTTGTACCAAAAATAAATACGGAACCAACAACTCCGAGACCGATAATGCCGTAAACAATACCGAGCCTGCTCAAAAAACCGACTTTCTCCACAATCACCGGCACTGTCAGGCTGAAGGCAACAGATGCAACAGCAATTAAAAATTGCTTCACTGCAAGTGTCATGTCCAGTCTTGTCAGCATTACAAAACCGATCATCATCAGAAAAAACATATTGTTGATCAAAAGCTTTGACGCATTCCTGTAAATATTGTTGTACATAAACAACGCAACAATAAAGAAACACAGCTGTGCACCGTAAAAGACAAGTACATACATGGATTTCTCATTCAGAAAAATAATCGTATAAAGCATGAGATGAATCCAGAGCATCAGAAAATTCTGGCTTCTGTAAATCCTTCGCTTTTTCTTTTCCTTTTTGACACTGAAAACCGTAAAACAGCGAATCGTATAAATCGCCATGATCAATGCAACCATGTACTTAAATAACTGCGTAATAACATTAACCATCCTGTCCCTATTCTACTCCTCTTTTATAATGTCCTTTCGTGAAATCTCCGGCAGCTGTCACCCGTTCTCCCTGAAGGGCACGGATGCATGCTTCTGCCATTGCTCTGACAGTATCGCCTGTCTCATTGACAAATTGAAGGCGTACACCGCCAATACCACTTTCCGTTGCCTCATCCAATACATCCATTAAGTATAACGGCACTGAATTGTAAATAAGATTATAGCAGAAAGCGCAGACATTATGCACCAGAAACTTCTTGTGTCTGCGATCTTCCAGTTCATAATACCCGGGTTCTTTGGTGCATTTGCCGGTTGTCTTCATAAGGCATTGTGCTGACACCATAAGCGGCTGATATCCGTAGACAATCATCTCGCTGTTCACCGCAGATTGAAGTCCTGCAATCTCCCTTCGATTCAGTTCCACAGATAAGGTCATCTGATCCATCATCTGCTCATATACACGGCCGGCTCTGTCATTCATACAATACATATTATAATCCGATATACACGGTTGGTCAAATCCTGCCTTTCTCAGCATCAGCAGCGTCTCCATATTTCTCACCAGGAAACCGTCTGTCGTTGACTTCAGCTTCTGAATTTTAGACAGACACTGCTTCTTTGTATCATTTCTTAAAATAAAAGGCATTGCCAGATAGAATTCTTTGCCCGCACCATGTGTCATAGCAGCTGCTTCAACTGCAAGATTGTCATTGCCTTCGTAATTAAAATAAATGCGGCTGATACCATCCACCTTTGATGCTGCAAGCACCTGTGCTCTCGAAGATGCCAGAACACTGATGGATACAGGTCTCTTTTCTCGCTTTCTGCTATCATTCGACGACTGTAAAATCGACGGCTGCTGTCTTCTGAATGGTGTCAGTACGGCTCTTTCCACAGTATCAAGCGCCTCACGCCTAAACTGGTTCAATTCCTGGACCGTCATATAGCAGTCCTCTTCAAGGAAAATCTCCAACTGATCGAATTCAAAAGGTGTCCCCCCCGTCTTCATCAGGCGCCTGCGAATCTCCTCTTCTGTAAGCGGCCGCTTCTGGGCTGGCTGGACAATCGCTCCCTCACTGCAGACATGCATATCTCTATAATATACATCTATTCTAGCAGGTAAATCTTTCGAAATACTTACATATCCATAAAGCTTCTCTTTCAGGTCACTGTTTTTGACATACTGCTCAGCAACCGTCTGGATCAGCGATTGATTTCGTGTTCTCATAACGGAACATGTCTGCTTAAATGGTTTGCCTGTATACTTCACCTTCAGCTGTCCACCCACCGAAACAGCTTTGTCCAGTTTGACTGACTGTCCATCCGGCAATTCCAGAACATCACCCGCTCCCAGGTCCTTCATAGGCTGTATCTCCATTTCACCCCTGCGGTTTATTCTTCCTTGTCCGATATTCAAGCCCGAATGGTTCGGACGTTTAACCGACATCATCTCCTGCCCATTGTGCCTGTAAAAATAGCCGTCCGTGAAACCGCCTCTGTTATACAGATCCATTAACTGCTCCAGATCTGCCTGATCCACATGATAATGTTCACGCCCGCCTGTCAGATATAGATCTGTATACTTGCGATATAAATAAGCTGTCAGTGCTGCGTATTCCGGCTTTTTCATGCGGCCTTCTATCTTCAGAGAATCCACACCTGCATTAATCAGATCCGGCAGCAGCTGCAGGCTGCACAAATCCTTCGGACTGAGAAGATAGCCGCTCTTCTCCCTGCTGTCCGAATGAAAGGTCCATGGAAGGCGGCATGGCTGTGCACATCTGCCGCGATTACCGCTTCTTCCTCCGATCATACTGCTCATCAGGCACTGTCCCGAATAGCAGTAACAAAGTGCTCCATGCACAAATGTCTCAATCTCCACCCCTGTCTGCTGTTTCATATCCGCAATTTCTGATAAATCCAGCTCACGGGGTGTAACAATTCTTGATGCACCATGATCTCTGAGCCATTTGCCGTAATCCGTTCCACAGACTGTCATCTGTGTACTGGCATGTATCGCCATATCCGGAAAAAGTGTATGGATCATTTCCATAACGCCCAAATCCTGTACAATGACCGCGTCCAGTCCCTGTTCATAAAAAGGCCGGATATAATCTTCCAGCTGCCCTTCTATTTCTGTGTTTTTCAAAAGTGTATTCACCGTCATATAAAGCTTCCGCCCATGAAGATGCGCATAGTCAATCGCTGACAGCATCTGCCCTGCATCCGCATTATCTGCATAGGCTCTTGCACCGAACATCGGTCCGCCCATATACACAGCATCCGCGCCTGCCTTATAGGCCGCCTTCATCGTATCAAAAGAGCCTGCCGGTGCCAGTACCTCTATTTCTCTCATTCTCTATCTCCTGTCCTGCCGTGAAAAAAGAAAGGGCGCCGCAACTTATCACTACTGAATCCGTACAGCAACCCTTTTTACATCGTCAAGAAAGCCGATTAATCATTCTGGCGTTCGGCCTTCGCCTCAAGCTTTACAATCTGTTTCTGAAGTTCATTAATCTCGTCTTTCAGCTGATCAATCTTCTTCGTGGATTCATCCAACTGAATCTGTGCTGAGATCAATTCGTGCTTTAGATCATACTCAGCCTTATCCTTATCTTCCAGATCTGCTTCAAGCTCGCTGATTCGTTTCCTTGCTTTATAATAATCATCTGCCATGTTCAGCTCCAGCAAAGTCTTCTGCATATCGCTGCCCATCCGCTTATATCCCGGCATCTGATTAAGCTCTGTCATCTTATTGTTGATATATAATGCAATCTTCTGAAGATATTCCTCGCTCTCATAGCCGCTCAGTGTATAGACCTTTCCACCGAGCAAAACCTGAACATCTGTCTTTGATGCCATTCCATATCCTCCTTTTATCTTCAGTCCTTACAAGGTTCATTGTCACCCAATCCCGTCTGTTACCATTATAAACGAATTAACCGGAATTACAAGTCTTAATTCACGTCCTTCAAGCAGGCATTGTCTCCTGTTATAACGCATCAGCCGGAATTCCGCAGTGAGCTCTGGCAAGTTCTGTTACAACTCTTCCCCGCGGTGTTCTCTGTATAAATCCATTCTTGATCAGATATGGTTCATACACCTCTTCCAATGTTCCGGAATCCTCTCCAAGAGCTGCCGCCAGTGTATCAAGACCAACCGGTCCGCCTCTGAACTTATTCATCATGGTGAGCAAAATGTTTCTATCTGACTGGTCCAGACCATACTTATCCACATCCAGAAGATCCAGTGCTTCATTGGCAACCTGCAGCGTGATCACACCATCATGACAAACCTGGGCATAATCGCGCACACGCTTTAGCAGCCGATTAGCCAGACGCGGGGTTCCTCTGGAACGTCTGGCAAGCTCCTCCGCTCCCCGCTCATCGATCTTCACATGTAAAACTTCTGCTGACCGCCTGATAATCGTCATTAAATCCTGGGTTGAATAAAATTCCAGACGACTGACAACACCAAAACGATCTCTGAGTGGCGCCGTCAACAGTCCGGCTCTTGTCGTTGCCCCCACCAGTGTAAACTTCGGAAGATCCAGACGGATGGATCTTGCAGCTGCGCCTTTGCCAATCACAATATCAATTGCAAAATCTTCCATCGCCGGATAAAGGACCTCTTCTACCTGTCTGTTCAAGCGATGAATTTCATCAATGAAGAGAACATCCCCCTCCGACAGATTATTCAATATAGCAGCAATCTCACCCGGTTTCTCAATGGCCGGTCCCGATGTCACTTTCATCTTCACGCCCATTTCATTGGCAATAATTCCCGCCAACGTCGTCTTTCCTAATCCCGGAGGCCCATAGAACAGGACATGATCAAGTGGTTCTTCTCTCTGTCTGGCTGCCTCAATATAAATAGAAAGTGTTTCCTTCACTTTCTGCTGTCCGATATAATCCTTCAGAAGCTGAGGCCTGAGATGATTCTCGATCTTGACATCTTCCTCTGCAAACTCGGTTGTAATAATTCGTTTTGCCATTGTCTCTCACCTAAAATATCATAATTTTCTTCAAAGCCTGTTTCAAAAGCGTCTCACTGTCCATCTCATCTGCCCCTGAAACAGCACGCACCGCACGAACAGCTTCCGTATTACCATAGCCCAGTGCTGTCAATGCCATAATGACTTCATCCCGAACATTCGCAGCCGCATCGCCAGGGTCCGAAAGACTCATCTCTGCATCGCCATGACCTTCGATCATGGATTCAAGATTCAGCTTGTCCTTCAATTCAATAATCATTCGCTTCGCCGTCTTCGGTCCGATCCCCGGAGCCTTGGCAATTGCCTTGGCATCTTCCGCTAATATTGCAAAACGGAGCTCGTCAGCTGTCATCGCTGACAAAATTGCCAATGCCGCTTTCGGTCCGACACCATTGACAGTGATCAGCAGCTTGAAGATCTTCAGATCATCTTTCGTCAAAAAGCCAAATAATCCCAATGCATCTTCTCTCACATAAGTATACGTATATATCTTAACAACATTCCCTGGATCCGGCAGTACCTGAGCTACCGACACGGGTATCTGTATTTCATAGCCAATACCATGACAGGCAACAACAATCGTATCCTGGCCGGCATCACATAATTCTCCCTGAATAAACGCTATCACTCATTTCACCTCTTCGAAAATCATCATACCACAAAACAACTGTTCAGTCCAGTCCAAACACAAAACAACTGTTCAGTCGATAAAGGCTGTTCAACTATGTCTCTTTATGATAAGATAGCGTCAGGAGGATCTATTATGCTTACATTTGATACATTTTATCCATCAGACATACATATTACTGATCAGACGCTGCTTCTGAACATCGAGACAACCGGTCTTTCCCCCAGGAACGCTTTTGTGTTTATGATCGGACTGGGATGGCAGGAAGAAAAAGGATGGCATTTTCAATGTCTGCTGGCCGAAAAGAAAATGGATGAGCGTGAACTGATGCAGTCTTTCCAACAGATACTTGAGAATTTCAGCCAGGTACTCACCTATGGCGGTCACAGTTTTACTTACCGCTTTCTCAACAACCGCTGGCGCAATTACAGCGACGCCGACTGTTTTTCCAGCGAAGATACTGCTGATCTGACACTCTTTCAAAGCGTCCGACAGCTGGATATTCAAAAAGATATCTCTCCTTTCAGGCATCTGCTTTCTCTGGAAAACACCCGAAAAGCCACCGCTGAAGCCTTTATTCGCTATACCCGTCCTGAGCATCTTGACCCTGAAGCATTGGTTAAATGCTATACATCATGGGAGCTTTCCAAAGAACATACGCTGCTTTTACATCTGAAGTCCCATCATGAAGCGGATATGATCGGACTACTCCACCTCCATTCACTCTCTGCCTATACACAATTTTTCAGAGGAAGGTTCGCCAAAGTACATCTTTGCAGGTTAGAAGAGAATTTCTGTCACCTTGCTCTCATATTAGAGACACCGGTCCCCCAAAGGGTCCAACTGTCGAATGCTCTGCTTTCTCTCTCTTTAGAGAAAGATACGGCACATCTTGTCATTCCGGTTTTATCCGGTGAATTGAAATATTTTCTCCCAGGCCCCGTCAAAGACTATTATTATCTTCCCAAAGAAGACCGTGCCATCCATCGCTCTATTGCCTGTTACGTCGATAAAGCATACCGTCAAAAAGCAACCGCAGCCACCTGTTACATCCGCCAGGAGGGGATTTTCCTCCCATCTTTTGACACTTCACTGCAGCCTACTTTCAGGAAAAGCTTCGATGACAAGCAGCTGTATATCCTGTGTGATACAGAAAAATTGACATCTGACCCGGCATTTCTCAGGTCTTATATATCCTCTCTCATCAAAGAAGTTACTTCTGTGTAACACCGTTTTTCCGTATGATTTAAAAAGCAAAAATAAAAGGGCTCTGTGCCCTTTTATTTTTTCTTCGATTCTGCATCTTTTTTATTTTTGCCGAGGATGGAGTGAAAATCCAGCTTCTTTCTGGCATCATTGACCATCTGATCAATTTCTGCTTCAGCCTCTTTATCCACATTGACCGTGGAATTCATTTCATACTTTCTCTTCTCAATCTGATTCAGAAAATTCCTTCTGCTGTTTTTAGACATCGTGCGATCAAGAAAAGTATCACGACTGACTGCATAAATCCACGGATGTGTCTGACAAATCTTCTCCTTTGCCTGGTGTCCGGCCTCTGATTGCTTCGCATCCAATACAATGGTATGGCACTTAAAATCCCGGTCATAAATATACAGTGTATATTCTGAAGGCTTTGCAACAGTTCCATAAACAGGATCTTCAAAACAGGCAATAACATTCTCCAGCCGTATCACCTTACACATATTAAAAATATGCTTGGAAAAGAGTAGCATAAACTGATCCGTTACAATCAGATTGCCTGCACTGACCACTGACTTGTCCTGCATATCTTTCTTCAACAGATCATAACTTCGCTGACTTCGTCCAAAAACGAATCTTTCAAAATGAAAAGCCTGATAAATCAGCACAATTCCCAACGCAACCATCAATGCGCAGATCAGCAGTCCTAATATATATGCAAGTCTGCTGTTGGCATCATAACTGTTCATGACTTCCTGCAAAATAGAGACGACAATCCCTGCTGAAATCAACAACAGTGAGCATCCCATCATCAAGCGTAATACAAAGCATTTTAACTTTATCGCATAGTAAGGCTGCATATAAAACCTCCTTTTGAAAAAAGAGGCCTTACCTGCCAACAGCAGGCAAAGCCTCTCCTGAAATCATAAATGATAATTTATTCTTCAGTTTCTTCCTTTGCATCAAGTGCTTTCATGCTCAGGCTGATCTTCTGAGATTCTTCATTGAAATCTACAACCTTTGCTGTGATTGTCTGACCATATGAAAGAACATCAGATGGTTTGTCAACATGATCTCTGGAAATCTGAGATACATGAAGAAGTGCATCTACGCCTGGTTCAAGTTCAACGAATGCACCAAAGTCTGTCATTCTTGCAACTTTACCTTCAACAACATTGCCTACCGCATACTTATCAGCAGCTGTAAGCCATGGATTTGTTTCAGGGAATTTCAGGCTTAATGCAATCTTTTCGCCCTGAATATCTTTGATCAGGACTTTAAGTGTATCACCGACTTTAAGAACCTTCTTTGGATTCTCAACTCTGCCCCATGACATTTCAGAAATGTGAAGCAGACCATCTGCACCGCCAAGATCGATGAATGCACCAAAATCTGTTACATTCTTTACACGGCCTTCAACTGTATCACCGATATTGATCTTTTCAAATAATTCTTTCTGTTTCTGAGCTTTCTCAGCAAGGATCAGCTGCTTTCTGTCACCGATGATTCTTCTCTTGCGTGGATTAAACTCTGTGATTACAAAAGAGATCTCCTGATCCTGGTACTTGGACAGGTTCTTCTCATAAGTATCGGAAACAAGGCTTGCAGGAATAAATACTCTTGCTTCTTCTACAACAACGCTTAAGCCACCGTCAAGAACGTTAGCAACTTTTGCTGTAAGGACTTCCTTGTTGTTATAAGCTTCTTCAATTCTCTTGTTGCCTCTTTCAGCCAGCAGTCTCTTATATGTTAAGAGAACCTGACCTTCACCATCATTTACTTTCAGAACTTTAGCCTGCATTGTATCGCCAACATTGACAACTGTTCTAAGGTCGAGATTAGATGT
>NZ_JBBMEK010000003.1:0-39646 GCF_040096555.1 Coprococcus intestinihominis
AGCCGTTTCCAGCTGCTATCCCCCTGTATGAGGCAGGTTACCCACGCGTTACTCACCCGTCCGCCACTAACTCTGAAGAGCAAGCTCTTCATCGTCCGTTCGACTTGCATGTGTTAAGCACGCCGCCAGCGTTCATCCTGAGCCAGGATCAAACTCTCATGTTTGATTTTGGTTAAGATTCACAGCTAGCTGTTATCTCTTCCCGTTTTACTTTGGTTTGTGTTCTTAAAAATTCTTTTTAGGAATTTTCGGGATTGTTTTGTTGTTCAATTATCAAAGTTCGTTACTGCTCGTTTGAAGCAGCTTGTCTATTCTATCAAACCGGAAGAAGTTTGTCAACAGCTTTTTTCATTTATTTCCAAATTTCTTTCTGATCTGATGGAATCTGTGCTGTTTCGCGTTGTTCTCGCTGACAGCTTGATTATGATACCACTCCTATTTTGAATTGTCAACAGTTTTTTAATAAAACATTTTATTGCTGCTTATAAAGCTCATCCCAGTACATCTTATCATTCAATGTATGATACTGTACCGGAATGTGAATATACAATATGAATATCACCCCATTATCTTAGTATGTATCACCTACCTGTCGCATTTTGAAAGTCTTAGTATTTTAGTTATTTTGCAATTACTCAATGCACCTTATTGTTTTGGAAGCTGACACTCATTAATAGCAATCCCAGTTATACATAACATGGCTGAAATCTCTGTTCTTCAGTGCTTCTCTGTCAATAAAGAAATTTGCGACACCGGCATCTCCCCACATAATATCCTTCACACTGTTCAACTGAAATAATAATATCTCACCATCGTCGACACTTCTGGGATCAGATTGTGTAAAAAACGGATAACCACCAACCTGACACATATATTCCTCATACATATCACACAAGCCATCCATAACATCATCATTCTCAAGATATCCCCGCAGCTCCCTATCCAGACAAGTATCTGCGGCCGGCCAGAAATTCACATCGTCAAAAGGCATCGTCTGAACAATTTTAGTAGGTTTCAAACGTTATGTTACCGCTCTCTCCATAGGCAGCGCTGTATCTTCATGCCAGTCAGGTTCATGAATACATGATTTCTCCGCCCGTTCCGGCAATGTTTCATAGTAACGTATGCACCACCCTGTCTGGTCATAGCCATCATCAAAATTGCATCCATACATATCTTCGCTGCTGATCAATATCTGCATCACCCCCTGTTCAGGATAATCCGGCAAATACGGAATCTGGGCAAAATTCACCTGCGCCAGAAGATACAATTCCTCGCCTGTTCTGCTGTTCTCCAATCGATGTTCTCCCTCAGGCACATAATAAGCGCCGCCAATCTTACAGTCAAAAAGACCTGCATCCCCTTCTTCGAGTTCAAAACTCACCATCGGGGCTGCTGTATATTCCGTCATTTTCCGGTAAATTTTCTCTACAATCTCAGTTTCCGGTAAATTTTCTCTACAATCTCAGTTGTATTTTCTCGCTCCTGCGCTTTCTTTTGACCCGCTCTTGACGCTGCACAATTATCATCAGCTTTCTCCGCCCCACCAAATGCAAATGAAAGATTTTGATAATAATTCAGATTTTCAAGCTTCTTCAAATTCTCTTTTATCCATGAACATCCACCCGTCGATTTCATGATCTTCATGGATATATTCATTTTTTCGTTAAAATATCTATTGTATTCTCAAAAAGCAAACTCTTTTTCACCTTGAGCGACAACACATCTCCCCATGGAAAAAGAGCCCCCTCATCAATCGTCCAATCAGGCCGGAGTGCAAATATAGCTATCCCCTTCTCATAAAAACCATATAAAAAATAATGTCCGTTTGCATGTACCGGCAGTACATTCTCCTCATATACAAAATTATACTTTTTCAGTTCTCTTTTTATTTGTTCCAAATTCAGCATCATATACTCCCCGCTCTCCGTATAGACTAAAAACCTTACTAATCGTCAGTTATTCTCCTGAAAATTAGTAAGGTTTTATCTGTCGCAAATATTCTAAAATATAACTGATCGCGTCTATTGTCTCTTCTGAGCAAACTCCCGCATAATATCCTGCATCATCGTGTTCAGTAATTCAATCACCTGATCCGCATTCATCATATCATTAATCGTAATCTGCCCGACAATATGACTGTTGCGTCGGCCGCCGTCAAGAAAATATCCATTTAGGGCTCTGTAATCCCGTGCGTTCTCTCCGTCTTTCAGCAGTACATATCCCGCAACTGCCGTTATGCTGTAACTATTCTCCGTGACACCCTCAATGAAATCCACATAAAATGCCTTCTGTTTCTCATTGATATAGGTGTACATGCGCTTATAAACATTGGACACTTCCAGAAAACTGGATGGTTCTACACGTCTGTAATACGGGTATTCGCCTCTCCACTTATGTCTGCAGAAATACTCATTCAGCGCCCGCCGTACGGCACCATGATGCTTACGGCATGATAATGGCAGCACTCTTTTCTCGTAATATTGGCTGCAAGTGTCCAGTATATCTGTCAAAACGCCGTATAATGTTTCTGCTTTCTTCATGGAAGCAAACTGTATCCAATAACGGCAGAAAGCTGCCCGCTCATCAATAGCCTTATGCAGCCATCCCGTCAGTTCCTCCAAACCATAAGGGGTCAGATATTCACATGCTGCCTCCAGATCATTCTGACTGAATGCAAAATTCTCCGCTGCATCTTCATCAAAACGGATCAGGCTCTTCCCTATACCCGCTTCTGTCGTTGGTGCCAGGTAGAATTGTATCAGCTCGTAAAACACACACAGCAGTGGAAGGGCACGCAGCTCATCCTTGTCAAGCGACTCAACGCCAAGTATCTGTGCCTTCTCAAGCATTGCCTTCAAAGGATGCATCAGGATCCTCCATGGCAATTTATCCGCATCGACATCCAACGGCTCCATCGCCGAATCATAATTATATAAATGCAGTGAACCTTTCAGACTTCTAAAGACAAAAGAACTCTCCTTCGCCTGATAAGGTCCCTCTGAAAGACCATTGACAAATGACAAACGATAATACGGTACACTGACCTTTTCTTCAGCACCATTCTCGCCTTTCACAGTCTCCGTTCGTTCAAAACATTCACCGGAAAGATGTGTAATGAGAATTTCTCGCGGATGTCTGCCGTCTTCAATCAATACATCTGCAAAATCCAGTTCCAGAGACATCGCAGGTGTACTCAATACATCCACATGCAATATTCTGTTCTTAATCTTGTACGGAATCTTCTTCTGTCCAACAACATACTCTGACAGGCCATTTAATGCCTGCTGCTCCTCACCGTCGAACATCCGTACAAACTCTTTGTATTCCGCCTGTTCTTTTCTTAATGCTGCTTTCGCAGTCAAATAGCCGTGTACAATACCGTTTTCAACGCTTTCCAATTCTTCTTCAGTTTCAAACTGTACAAGTCCCTGAAGCGTCTTGATCGTACTCTCTTCCAAATCGTAGCCTTCAATCAGCGAAAGATAATGCTCACCAAGTTCATGGAGCTGTGCATATTCAGCCCCCTTCATCTGGCGATAATCCCGGTAAAGATCAGACATCAGCTCATTATCAACACTATAATGTAGCATCATTCTCCTCCTTGCCGCTGTTCAAATACTGCCACAGAGCTGCCACCGGCAGTCCTACGACATTATTGTAATCTCCATGAATAGACCGAATAAAGACAGCTGCTCTTCCCTGAATGCCATAAGCGCCTGCCTTATCTGCCGGTTCACCTGTTCTGATATAATCCCAGATCATCTTATCCGTCATCGGATACATTGTGACTTCCGTCTTCTCCGCAAATACTGTTTCTTTCCTTACATCTGCACTGCCTTCAATCACTGTAACACCTGTATACACCTCATGGGTTCGTCCCTGCAGCATATGAAGCATCCTGAAAGCATCCTGATCATTCGCCGGCTTCCCGAGAATCTCCTGATCACATGATACAACAGTATCCGCTCCAACGATAATGCAGTCTTCCGCATAACGTTCAGCCACATCCTGCGCCTTTTGTCTTGAAAGCCGTCTGACCATTTCTTCAGGTTCCCACGGCCCTTTCTTCTCTTCCTTTGTACTGACACATACATCAAAGTCCAGACCGGCCTGTTTCATCAACTCACTGCGTCTTGGCGATGCAGATGCCAGAATGATTTTTCTCATGTTGCTAAAGCCTCCCTGCTGCAATACTTAAATCACAAGTATTATACTTTATCTTCCCGGATTTGTAAACATCTCCGGCATATACTTCCAGTAACGCTTCGGCAACATCTGCATCTGCAGTTTCGGATTTCTTCTCTCCAGAATAGCCACACTCTCCGTAAACGTCTTCCACCATTCTGTAAAAGCATGTTCCGATGAAGACAACATCATCTGCGGATCCTGTCTAAAGTCCGGATGACGGATATAAAGCCAGTCTTCACCTGCTCTGTGAATCCAGACTTCATCCCGTTCCACATCATGGATCACCCAATTCTCCATGGGCAGCCTGTCCTGAAAATGTTCCGCTAGAAACATTCCCACATGATGCTTCGAAACCAGTCTGGCATACAGAATGTCGTTCTGAAGTTCCTGAAATCTCAGAAAACCATATAAATGCTGTGTCTCCCTCGAGACACTTCTTGACAGCTGATGCAGTCCCATCACTTCCGGTATGGACATCGCATTCAAAACCTTCCTGCCATTGGCAAAGGCCAAAATAAGAAATCTGTAGATAATCTCTCCCTTCTCCTGACTGTCCGCCTCCGACGCCATATGTACCAGATACCATGCCTCCTCCGAAATCTTGCTTATAATGGCCTTCACAACCTTCCCGGCCTTCTCTGTATTCACTTCTACCGAATAAATATCTGAAAACAGATCACCGTTCACATAAGGGCCCACCGCCAGCTTCTGCCAGGCATGACCATACCGACTTGTGAAAGCTTCATACACGCCGCACAAAATACCTTCTGTACTGTTCTGACACATCAGAATACGCATTCTCTTATTCTGTTCCATTCCAAGTCACTCCCTATCAAAGCTGTCCGGTCAATACCTGCCGCTTATCCTCCTGCTCCACCGGCATCTGCAAGTGATAATCATCAAACAGATTCAACTGTCTGAATGTATCCCCGGAGCGAACAACATTCTCCGGCAGACGCTCCTTTAATCCAAGAAGATTCGTTGTAATGAACCGTTCATCCATTCTGAAAGGCATATAAACTCTTCCCTGACAAGTAATAAAGTACATCGCCCGCTTCAGTACAACCCCCATCTTCTTCAGATCCTCGAATCGCAGCCCGCCATACCTCCTGGCACGACAGATCCTCCTGGCGCTGTTCACACCAAGCCCCGGCACTCTCAGCAGCTGATAATAATCCGCCGTCATCACCTCCACAGGAAAAGCCTCCAAATGTCTGACCGCCCAATCGCACTTTGGATCTAGCAGCAGATTGAAATTCGGCTGTCTCTTACTCAGAAGTTCTGCTGCCTTAAAACCATAAAACCGTATCAGCCAGTCTGCCTGATACAGACGATGTTCCCTCAAAAGCGGCGGCAGCGTCCCCACCGCCGGTAATCGACTATCCTCATTCACACCCACATACGCGGAATAGAAAACCCGTTTCATCTTAAATCTGCCATAAAGCGCCTCTGATACACTCATAATCTGATAATCCGACTCCCCTGTTGCTCCTATAATCATCTGGGTACTCTGTCCTGCCGGCACAAAGGGCTGTGCATGCCGGTACAGCGCCACTTCGTGCTTCGAAACAGTAATCTGCTGCTGAATCTGCCGCATAGGCTTCAAAAGCTGTCTGCGGGGCTTATTCGGAGCCAGGCTCCGCAGCCCCTCTGCTGTCGGCAGTTCCAGATTACAACTCATCCTGTCCACCAGAAAGCCGGTCTGCTGGATGAGTTGAGGATCAGCTCCCGGAATCGCTTTCACATGGATATAGCCATGAAAATGATACACTGTGCGCAGCCGCAGAACTGTCTCATAGATCAGCTCCATTGTATAAGACGGATTCCTGTAAACGGCCGAACTGAGGAACAGACCTTCTATATAGTTTCTACGATAAAAACCCATGGTCAATGTACATACCTCGTCCGGGCTGAATGTCGCCCGCTCTGTATCATTACCGACTCTGTTGACACAATAAACACAGTCATAGCAGCAGTCATTAGTCAACAGGATCTTCAGCAGAGAAATGCATCTTCCGTCTGCAGAAAAACTATGACAGATACCACAGGCCACTGCATTGCCTGTTCCCATGCTGCCATTCTTCCTGTCCACGCCGGAAGAAGTGCAGGCCGCATCGTACTTGGCTGCATCAGCCAAAATACGCAGTTTCTCATTCAGATGACTGTCCCATATCGTCTCCATGTCCTACCGCCCTTTCAAAAAAACATATGTTCCTATTCATTTTAGCACATATGTTCGCATTTGTAAACATATGTTTTCGAAAATATGTTTGAATTTGTTTCCCTGAGTGCTTTCTTTTACTTCAATCGCCTGACTCTGAATGTATGGCGTGTCTTTATATGCTATATAAAAATATAGTAACTGTTCAGAGCTAACCTTCAAAATGCTACGCATTTTATACCTGTTTTTTGAAATTTGCTTGTCTCTGAACAGTTACAAAATAAAAAAGAACCGAAACACTTCTGTCCTTAACGCAGAATTCTGTTTCAGTTCTTTTTTTGAAGACTCCCCTGAGCGTCCTTTATACACCTTCATCAGATATGATGTTCTTTAAAATAGGCCATGGCCTTTTCCTGATCCTTCATGACCTGTGCCTTCACTTCTTCCAGACTGGCAAATTTGTGTTCATCCCGCAGTCTCTGATAAATGCGCACAGTGATCATCCGATCATATAAATCGCCTGAAAACTCAACAACATGGGTTTCTATGCGAAGTTCATTATGATCTCCAACTGTCGGATTACGACCGATATTCGTCAGCGCATAGTACTTTCCTTCCATACCTTCAATCTGAACAACCGATGCATATACACCTTCCGGCGGCAGCAGTTTAATGTCATCTGGCGCCAGATTGGCTGTCCGCATATCAACTTTTCTTCCATTGGCTTTTCCCGGAATAACTTTTCCATTAATCTCATACGGACGTCCGAGAAGTTCTGTGACCGTCTCCATTCTGCCCTCTGCAATATAACCTCTAATCATTGTTGAGCTGATCTCTTCGCCGTGTACACACAGTTTTTCACAGTTATCAACAACATAACCATACGCTGCCGCATGCTTTTTCAAAAACGAGACATCACCACTTCTCTGGTATCCAAAATGGAAATCATCTCCAACGACAATCACCTTTGCACCGATATCTCTCACAAGTACATCCCGCACAAAATCTTCAGGCATCATATGCGCTGTCTCCTGGGTAAAGGGATACTCGATCAATACATCGATCCCCATTTCTTCCACAATGCGAAGCCGCTCTTCTTTTGTATAAATCAGCGACTGTTTCTTTCCGGTCAGCAGACTCATCGGATGAAAGTCAAAAGTAAAGACAACGGTCTGAAAACCCTTTTTGCCATATTCTTTTAATTTATTGATCAAAAGCTGATGTCCCCGATGCAGTCCGTCGAATTTTCCAAGGGCAACCACGGTGTGATCAAGATGTATATCCTTTGTTCCTCTAAAATAAATCATGACCAATGCTACCTCTATACAAACATTTTTATATTTTTTAAGCTGTTTTTGACGGCCACATACTGATAAATCGCCGTAAAATTACCTGTGCTGCTGTACATGCGCACCTGCATTCCGTCTTTGAGTACAGCGGACGCATCACCGCCGGAGGTTGCAACCTGTTCCCTTGGCAGCCAGTTGCCGTTGGCAAGCATTTTATCCGAAAATGCATCTGTCGTTTTAAATTCCGGATAATCCGAAAGCATTTCTTCGACAGGCACAATATGTCTGCGCACTTCTTCTTCACCGCAGGCAGCCATTTCCTGAATCTGAGCAAGTGTCCATGCATGTGCAATATCAAATGCCCCCACTTTTAAACGGACAAGTTCCGTCATGCAGGCACCACAGCCCAGTTTCTCGCCAATATCCTGACACAGTGTACGAATATACGTGCCTTTGGAACATGAGACCTCCATTGTGACATAAGGCAGCTGTATTTCTGTGATATTCAGGGCATTAATCACCACATGTCTGGCCTTTCGTTCAACTTCCTGACCGGCCCTGGCCAGCTCATATAACTTTTTGCCATCTACCTTAATGGCAGAATACATCGGCGGTATCTGCATATAATCACCAACAAAAGAAACCGCTGCATCTCTGACCTCACGCTCATCGACATTCACAGCCTTTTCAGTAAGAATCTGTCCGGAAATATCCTGTGTATCGGTAGTTCTGCCAAGCATCATCACCGCGCGATAAGTCTTGTCCCGGTCTGTGATCATATCACAGAGCTTTGTTCCTTTGCCGAGACAGACCGGCAGAACCCCTGTTGCATCCGGATCCAGCGTACCCGTATGGCCGATTTTCTTCTGATGAAGGATTCCCCTGAGTTTTGCTACAACATCATGGGATGTAAAACCTTTTTCCTTGCAGACATTAATCATTCCATCGTACATGTATCCAGCTGCTCCTTTATTAATGCTTCTGCTGTATGATAAATTTCATTGATATCGCCCACTGCTGAAAATCCCGCTGCGCGCACATGGCCGCCGCCGCCAAATTTGCCTGCAACCGCTGCAACATCCACGAAATGATTGGATCTCATACTGAATTTATAAGTGTTTGCCTCTGTGTCGGAGGCAGATGCAAGCAATGCCACCTCAATGTCCCTTGTCAGACGCAGCTGATCGATAATACCTTCCAGATCACCATGTCCTGCACCCAAACGGTCCAGCTCCGGTCTTTCAAGCACACACACGATCATTCGATTGTCAAGAACAGGTCGACATTTCTGCAGGGCATAGCCCAGAATCTTATTCTGCTTATAACTTTTGCGGTAAAAAACATCATCAATGAGATCTGAATACGGAATGCCTTTTTCCATCAGGCAGCCGGCCATATCCATTGTATGATGGCTTGTATTGCTGTATTTGAACACACCGGTGTCACAAATAATACCAATATACAATGCCACTGCTGCATCATAAGAAATAGCCTCCATTGCCATCAGTCCTGTCAGTACTTCGCAGGTTGAACTGGCATCCGACACGATCATATTCTCATCGGCATAGCCCGGATTGCTGATATGATGGTCAATACAGATCCTGTGTTTTGCCGTATCAAAATATTTCTGCGCTCCGGCAAGACGCCCTTTGTCACTGGCATCCAGTGCAATAAATAAATCATAGACCTTATCATCTTCATAGCTGCCAATAATCTGCTCAACACCGGCAATCACTTTATAGCTTTCCGGAACCGGTTCCAGTCTGACATCTGCCTCAATCTCAGGATAATTATCCCTGAGATAATGCCAGAGGCCCATACAGGCGCCGACGCAGTCACCATCCGGTCTTGTATGACCGGCAATAATGACTGTTCGGACCCCTTCCAGGCAGGACAGAATATTATTCATTGTCCTCTTCTCCTTCATGTTCTTTTCCTTCATCTGAACGAACAACATCGTCAATCAGTTTTGACATATTGACGCCGTATTCGATCGACTGATCCAAAACAAAATGAATTTCAGGTGTATTTCTTAAGTTCACAGTCCGTGCAAGCTCACGGCGGATAAAACCAATGGCACTTTTAAGCCCTGCCAGTGTTGCATCCTGTGCATCTTTATCGCCCAGCACGCTGATGTAAGCTTTGCACTGTTTCAGATCCGGTGCTACTTCCACAGCAACAACGCTGGTCATCGGACTGATGCGCGGATCTTTAATCTCACGGGAGATAATACGGCTCAGTTCCTTCTGAACCTCACCATTGATACGCGTATTCTTTATACTGTTCTTTCTCATCTATATACTCCTATCTCGGCACTTCTTCCATAACGAAAGCTTCAATCTGGTCGCCTTCCTTAATATCGTTATATTTCTCAAAGGACATACCGCATTCATAGCCGGAATTAACTTCTTTCACGTCATCTTTGAAACGCTTCAGAGATGCAAGCTCACCTTCATGAATAACAACATTATCTCTTAAGAGACGTACCTTGCAGTTACGAACGATCTTACCATCCTGAACATAACCGCCGATGATGGTGCCGACACCGGATACCTTATATGTCTGACGCACTTCTGCATGGCCGATAATCTTCTCTTCGAATGTCGGTTCAAGCATACCCTTCATAGCAGCTTCGATATCTTCAATGGCATTGTAGATGACTCTGTACAGACGCAGATCGACTTTTTCCTGTTCTGCAATAATCTTCGCCTGATTGTCCGGACGAACATTGAAACCGATAATGATCGCATTGGATGCAGAAGCCAATGTAACATCAGATTCATTGATGGCACCAACACCGCCGTGAATAACCTTGACAGCCACTTCATCATTGGAAAGTTTTGCAAGACTCTGTTTCACAGCTTCTACAGAACCCTGAACATCAGCTTTGACAATGATATTCAGATCTTTGATCTGACCTGCCTGGATCTGATCAAACAGACCATCCAGAGATAATTTGGATTTTGTATCAGCCAGCATCTTCTCTCGTTTTGTGGCGATAAATGTCTCAGCCATTGTACGGGCTTCTTTTTCAGTATCTGTTGCAATGAAGACTTCACCAGCCTGAGGCACTTCATTCAAACCAAGAATCTCTACAGGTGTAGACGGACCGGCTTTCTTTACACGGCGCCCCTTATCATCAATCATTGCTCTGATCTTACCAAATGCAGTACCAACAGTTACATTATCACCAACATTCAGTGTACCTTTCTGAACCAGCACGGTTGCCACAGGACCACGGCCCTTATCCAGCTGTGCTTCAAGAATCAGGCCACGACCCTTTCTATTAGGGTTCGCCTTTAATTCTTTCACTTCAGCATCCAGAAGGATCATATCCAGCAGATCCTGAAGACCTTCACCTGTATGTGCGGAAACAGGTACCATAATAGTTGTACCGCCCCAGTCCTCTGCGATCAGACCATATTCTGTCAGTTCCTGTTTAACACGGTCAATATTGGCACTCGGCTTATCAATCTTGTTGATTGCAACAATAATATCGATTTCTGCTGCTTTGGCATGGTTAATGGCTTCAATTGTCTGAGGCATAACACCATCATCAGCTGCAACAACAAGGATTGCGATATCTGTAGACTGTGCACCTCTTAAACGCATGGCTGTGAAAGCTTCATGTCCAGGTGTATCCAGAAATGTGATCTTCTGACCACTGACTTCAACAACATAGGCACCAATGTGCTGTGTAATACCGCCGGCTTCTCCGGATGTAACACTTGTCTTACGGATAGCATCAAGGATAGATGTCTTACCATGGTCAACGTGACCCATAACGCAGACAACCGGTGGTCTTGGCTGAAGATCTTCTTCATTTTCTTCCTCTTCCTTCAGCATCTCTTCGATAACATCCACAACAACTTCATGTTCACAGAGAATATCATATTCAAGTGCGATTTCTTCTGCCTCATCATATGTGATGTCTGAGTTCACATTAAGCATCTTACCTTCAAGGAAAAGCTTCTTGATGATCTGAGCTGCCGGAATCTTCATCTTATCTGCCAGTTCTTTGATTGTTACTGTCTCAGGCAGTTCAATGCTTGTTACCTTCTCTACAACCGGTTCCGGCTTTGGCTGTGCATTGACAGGCTTCTTACGCATTGTGTTTTTATTGCTATTGTTATTGTTGTTCCTATTATTGTTCTTGCCGTTTCTGGATGTATTTCTTCCTTCAAAATCTCTATCATCACGGCGGTTGTCACGATCTTTGTTGTCCTTGTAGTTTCTGCGGTTTTCTCTTGTTGTATCCTTTGTCATAACAACTTCTTTATTGATGGCACTGTCAAGATTGAACTTGCCGTCACGGCCGCCGTTTCTACCACCCTGACCTCTGTTGTCACGGCTGCCGTTTCTGTTCTGGCCATTGCCGTCGCGATTGAAGCTTCTGTTCTGGCCGTTGCCGTCGCGATTGAAGCTTCTGTTCTGGCCGTTGCCGTCGCGGTTAAAGCTTCTGTTCTGACCGTTGCCGTCGCGGTTAAAGCTTCTGTTCTGGCCGTTGCCGTCACGGTTAAAGCTTCTGTTCTGACCGTTGCCATCGCGGTTAAAGCTTCTGTTCTGACCGTTGCCATCGCGGTTAAAGCTTCTGTTCTGGCCGTTGCCATCGCGGTTAAAGCTTCTGTTCTGGCCGTTGCCGTCGCGGTTAAAGCTTCTGTTCTGACCGTCACGACCGCCGTTTCTATTCTGACCATCGCGGTTATAACCTCTGTTCTGGCCGTCGCGGCTGCCATTGTCTCTTGATGGTGTGCTGTAATTACCGCGGCTGTCCATACCACCCTGGACATTGTTATTGCGGCGTGGTGCTGCGTTTCTATTGTCCTGAGCCGGCTTTGTTTCCTGCTTCTGAGCCGGTTTTGCTGCCGACTGTGTAAAGAACTTTCTAATCTTATCTGCATTCTCTGATGAAATGGTGCTCATATGGCTCTCTACATCCACACCATGTCCCTTTAATGCATAGATGACATCTTTGCTGCTTTTATTTAATTCCTTTGCCAATTCATGTACTCTGATTTTTGACATAGGCTACCTCCGTTAAAATGGCGGAATCACTGATTGATTCCTGTATCAATAAGTTTCCTGATGGACTTTCCGAAACCGGCATCAAGTACTGCCAGTGAAGCCCTGTATCCACGTCCCGTATGTGTTCCGAGACTTTCTTTTGTTCCATAAATGTATACAGGCACATGATAATAAGCACCCATATCATTAAATGATTTCTTCGTATTGTCAGATGCATCCGATGCAATAATGACAAGACATGCCTTGCCCTTTCTGACTGCAGATTCTACTGCAAACTCACCGCTGGCGATCTTGCCTGCCTTTGTCGCCAGTCCGATCATTGATAAAGCTTTATCTGTCAATATTCTTCATCTCCTCTTCCAGCTGTCCGTAAACTTCCTTCGGTATCTGCATCTTCAGTGAACGTTCCAGGCCTCTGTTCTTAATGGCTTTCTGCAGACATTCACTTTTGGGACAAATATAGGCACCGCGTCCGTTTTTGCGCCCTGTTGCATCAATACATATCTCATCTTCCGGTGTTTTAATGACACGGATCATTTCTTTCTTGCTCTTCATTTCCTGACAGCCGATACACTGTCTCATAGGAATCTTCTTCATGGCCGTCACCTTTTAGTAACCGTAAGCCTGGGATTCACTCTTGATATCGATCTTGTAGCCTGTCAGTTTAGCTGCCAGTCTTGCATTCTGGCCTTCCTTGCCGATAGCCAGTGACAGCTGATAATCAGGAACAACAACAGCTGCGCTCTTCTCTTCAGGATCCACATCAACAGAGACAACCTTTGCAGGGCTTAATGCATTCTCGATGAGAACGGCAGGATCCTCGCTCCAGTTGATGATATCGATCTTCTCACCGCGAAGCTCATCAACAATGGCATTGACACGGGCACCATTCATACCGACACATGCACCGACAGGATCAACGTTTGGATTGTTGGAGCTGACTGCGATCTTTGTTCTGGAACCTGCTTCTCTTGCAATGCTCTTGATCTCAACTGTACCGTCTCTGACTTCTGTTACTTCTGCTTCAAAAAGTCTCTTCACCAATTCAGGATGTGTACGTGATACAGTGACCTTCGGTCCCTTTGTTGTATTCTTTACTTCTACAATATAGAGCTTGATACGGTCTGTCGGCTTGAATACTTCGCCCTTCACCTGTTCATTCTCTGTCAGAACCGCATCAACCTTACCCAGGTTCACACTGATATTCTTGCCGTTATATCTCTGTACAACACCTGTTACGATGTCTTTCTCGCGACCATAATATTCATTATATAAAGACTTTCTTTCTTCTTCACGAATCTTCTGGACAACGACTTGTTTTGCCTTCTGTGCTGCAATACGTCCGAAATTCTTCGGTACGATCTCCACATGAACAATATCGCCCGGATCATAGAACTTGTTCTTCAGTCTTGCATCCGCAACACTGATCTCCATTTCAGGATCTTCCACTTCTTCTACAACTGTCTTATCTGCAAAAACTTTGACTTCACCTGTCTCACGATTCATAGTCACACGGATGTTATCTGCTTTGCCGTACTCATTCTTGCAGGCAGCGACAAGAGAATTCTCAATAGCTTCAAGCAGAATATCTTTGCTGATGCCTTTCTCTTTTTCTATATCATCCAATGCCTTGATTAACTCTTTACCTTCATTCATTTTTTTAAATTCCTCCTCTATGTCTGTTCTATCAGAAGAAGAATGCAAGCCGGATGCGCGCAATATCGGAACGTTTAAACTGCATCTCGGTTTCATCTTCCATTTCCAGTGTCACCGTATCTTCATCGTATGCTTTCAAAATACCGACGAATTCCTTTTCTTTATTAATTGCTTTGAACAATTTCACTTCAACATCCTTGCCGATGCTTCTCGCAAAATCCTTCTCTTTCTTCAGAGGACGATCAAGACCCGGTGAACTGACTTCCAGAATATAGTTTTCCGAAATAAAGTCCTCTTCATCCAGTAAATCACTGAGCGCCCGGCTGACTTCTTCGCAGTCATCTACTGTAATCCCATTCTCCTTGTCAATATAGGCACGCAGATACCAGTTGGCACCTTCTTTCACCCATTCTACATCGACAAGTTCAAATCCTTTCGCCTCGACGATCGGCATGAGCATTGCCTCAGTCCTGCTTTCATAATCTTTCTTTGCCATGTAACTCACTTCCTTCCCGAATTAAGATTCCTTAACACGTACAAAGAGTGGACTTGCGCCCACTCTTTGCTAAAGTTAATATACTATCTTAATTATTGTAACACCAGTTTGATTATTTGGCAATAGCCAACTTGACGATTATTCATAAGAATAAAACGCCTGCAGCCGATGTTTTGTATCAAACAGATCATTATATAAAAGTTTCTTATAATTTTTCAGCAGTGCTTCCGCTTCTTCTTCACCACAGTCTGTTCCTGTATTTTCCTTCAATGCATGTGCAGAGATAAACGGAACATTCTGCTGCAGATCAGACAGATAACTCTGAAAATCCGTCAACGGCAGCCCTGCTGCCTTCAAAAGACGTACAGCCAGATAGTTGGCACTTGTCTCTTCCCCCTGACTTTCATTGATGTCATAATTGGCCCACATGACAAACGGCACCATATACCTTTCCTTTCGGTCACTGCCTGTTCCAATGGAAGTGACAAACGCATCATTGCTTCCCGTTTTTTTGCCGGTGTCTACCACATTGGTAATGTAATCTGCCGGCTGATGATCGCCAAACATCATAATGATCGTCGGTTCTGACTGCTTTTCAAAGTATTCCACCAACTGTTTGAAAGCTTCATCGGAACGCTTGATCAATGACAGATACTGTTCTGTAGCCTTCAGATAAGTGCCGCTGCCTCCCACAACACTGACATCCGGGATAAAATTGCTGTAGCGTTTGACATAGCTGCCATGATTCTGCATCGTCACATCAAACACAAACAGCCTCTCGTCAGAAGACTTCTCTTCATAACGACTGATAATCTTCTGATACGTGGTCCAGTCACTGATATAGGTTCGTAATATCTCAGGGTTTGAAAAATCATCTTTAAAATATTTCTCTTCAAATCCCAGGTCATCATACACCGTATCTCTGTTCCACCCCTTTGGATAATAAGGATGCATGGACACAGATGTATAACCGACAGAGGACAGCTGACTGGCCAGTGACGGCACTTCCGACTTGATATACTGTTGATAAGGGATACTGCCTGTGGGCAGAAAATACATACTGAGTCCGGTCAGAAACTCAAACTCTGTATTGGCTGTGTTGCCGCCCTTAACAGAAGAATACATCCATCCCTTCTGGGTGTTCTCCGAAAGAGAACTGATAAATGGCATCACTTCTGTATTCGTTGTATAATCACCCAGCACCGACAGATCAGAAAATGCTTCATTCATAATAACAATGATATTCGGCTTCTTCGTCAGATCAATGTTGTCTGCACTGACATTGCTGTCACTGTTCCCGGAGGATATTTCATTCTGGATTTTGGCCAGTTCTTCCTGTGAATAACCCTCCGGCTTGTCAATCTTCAGATAACGAAGATTCACGATAAAACTCAGCGCCAATCCGTTATTGCGATAATAAACCGTCGGCGTAAACAGGGTTGTATCCATATCAAATGTTTTGATGGCCGCATCCGTCTGAACATAACTGCAAAATCCCATGAATGCTGCGCACATGACAGCAATACCGGCACCGCGGAACTTCGACATCTTAAACTTCAGCCGCATTTTCAGACACAATGACCAGAGCAGCAGGATCAGCAGAATCACGTTGCATGCTCTTACGGATAATTTATATTCAAAGTTATCAGCCACTGTCGCTGCCACACCCACTGAGAAAAGATCCCATGGCAGAATCGGCGATGATCGGAACATCAGGACAAAATAATTGGCCAGGCCCGCTGCACCAAGCAGCATCGAACCAATAAGGATGGACATTCCTGTTCTTCCGGTTATAAACAGCAGCACGCCAAAAAACAGATAATACATGATAAGGTTCAGAATAACAGGGCCTTCCCACATCTGACTAAGCAAGTGGGTATAACTTTCCACAAGCATAAAAACAGCTGCCGGTGCAAAGGCTGTTAAAATTATCTCGATCAAAGCCGAATATCGGAATCGAAACAGATTCACAACAATGGCTGCAGCGATAAATACAACCGCCAGCCACAGCCATTCCTGGCTTTTCTCAGCCGTCTGCATGGCGTACACAGCCAGCCCCGCCATCACAACGCCGTATACCACAGCCAATATGGCAGATTTCTTATCAATCCATCTGTCCTGTTTTTCAATCGGCCGTTTCAGCTGTCGGCCGATAATTGCTAAATATTCTTTTGCAGAGGAGGATCGTTCTGATTTTGTATAGATTCTCTTCTTGTATTTTTTGTTCTTCAAGTCAATCCTTCCTCCTAAAAACCAAAATCAAAAATTGACAATTGATTGCTCTCAGGGAGTCCACCGAGAAGTCCAAGTTCATCCATAGTATCCAGCACAGTCTGACTGACTTTAGCCTTCTGACGAATATCGTCCTTCGACAGGAATTTCTCACCGCGCTCAGTCTCTGCGTGAGCTGCCACAGCCAATGCTTCCGCAGCAATACCGCCCATGCCTTCAATGACAGAAAACGGCGGCAGTAATTTGCCCTCTACAACCTGAAATTTGATGGCATCCGATTGATACAGATCGATTTTCAGAAATTCAAAACCTCTTGCATAGAATTCCTGTACGATCTTCATATCACGCAGAGTATCCTGCTCTTTCTTGGAAAGATTCGGGTTTGCTTTATAAGCTTTGATATGATTATCAATAGCCGCTTTACCCTGACACATCAGACCATAATCAAAAGCCGTTGCTCGAATGGTGAAAAAGGCTGCATAATAGGCCAGCGGTTCATGGATCTTAAACCAGGCAATACGGATACCCATCATAACATAAGCCACCGCATGGGCTTTCGGGAACATATATTTGATCTTTTTGCAGGACCAGAGATACCAGTCCGGCACATCATGTTCTTTCATGACTTTCTCATAATCCGGTGTCAGGCCCTTCCCTTTACGGACACTTTCCATAATCTTGAAAGACTGTTCGGATTCAACCCCTTTGTCGATCAGATAGATCATAATATCATCTCGTGTACAGATGGCTGTGGAAATCTGGGCTTTTCCCTCCTGGATCAGCGTCTGTGCATTGCCCAGCCATACATCCGTACCATGGGACAGACCTGAAATACGCACCAGATCCGAAAATGCTTTCGGTTTTGTATCACGGAGCATCTGCATAACGAATTCCGTACCGAACTCAGGAATACCAAGAGAACCCAGGTCGGTACCGCCGATGTCCTCCGGTTTAATATGGAGCGCCTCAAGGCCATGAAACAGCGATAATACTTCCGGATCATCCAGTCGTATTTTCGTGGCGTCCACGCCGGTAATATCTTCCAGCATACGGATCATGGTCGGATCATCATGTCCAAGAATATCCAGTTTCAAAAGGTTATGGTCAATGGAATGATAATCGAAATGGGTTGTAATAATCTTGGTTGTCTGGTCATTGGCCGGATGCTGAACCGGTGTGAAGGAATAAATCTCTTCACCATGGGGCACAACAATGATACCGCCGGGATGCTGACCGGTTGTACGTCTGACACCGACGCATCCGCTGGAAATCCGGTCCAGCTCGCAGGAACGTTTATGCTGTTCATGCTCTTCGTAATAATGCATGGCATAACCGTAAGCCGTCTTATCTGCCAATGTACCAACGGTTCCCGCACGGAAAGTCTTGCCTTTACCGAAGATAACCTCCGTATAAGCATGAGCCTTACTCTGATAATCACCGGAGAAGTTCAAGTCAATATCCGGCTCTTTGTTGCCCTTGAATCCAAGGAAGGTTTCGAAAGGAATATCATGTCCCTCCTTCATCAGCGGTTCTCCGCATACCGGGCAGACCCTGTCTTCCATATCACAGCCGGAACGGCCCGAAAAACTTTTGACATAGTCCGAATCAAAATCCACATAGTGACATTTCGGGCACAGATAATGGGCCTGCAGGGAATTAACCTCTGTAATACCGGCCATATAGGCAACGAAAGATGAACCGACAGAACCTCTGGATCCTACCAGATAGCCGTCTGCAACGGATTTCCACACCAGTTTCTGCGCAATGATATACATAACCGCAAAACCATTACCAATGATAGAATTCAGTTCTCTTTCCAGTCGCTCCGTCACGATATCCGGCAAATCCTCCCCGTAAAGCTCATGGGCACGATTGTAACAGATATCTCGCAGGATGCCTGCCGAATTCTCAATGACCGGCGGACATTTATCCGGCCGGACCGGAGAAATTCTGTCAATCATATCCGCAATCCTGTTGGTATTGGTCACAACCACCTCTTCTGCTTTCTCAGCTCCCAGGTACTGAAACTCCTCCAACATCTCCTCTGTGGTCCGAAGGTACAACGGCGGCTGCAGATCCGCATCGCCAAATCCCTTATTTGACATGATGATCCTTCGGTATACTTCATCTTCCGGATTCAGAAAATGCACATCGCAGGTGGCGCAGACAGGCTTGTTGAATTTCTCTCCCAGCTCCACAATCTTCCTGTTCAGATCCTGCAGATCAGCGACCGTGCTGACCTTCGTCATCTTCGGATCACGGATCATAAATTCATTGTTGCCGGTGGGCTGAATCTCCAGGTAATCATAAAATTCGACAATTCTCGCGATTTCTTCTTCCGGACGTTCATCTACAACAGCCCTGAAAAGCTCTCCTGCTTCACAGGCAGACCCGATAATAAGTCCCTCCCGGTATTTTGCAAGAACACTCTTTGGTATTCGCGGACGTCTTGCATAATAATCCAGATGAGACAATGACACAAGACGATACAGATTAATACGGCCGATCTCATTCTTAGCCAGAAGAATAATATGGTAAGTTTTTAATTTCTTAATGGCATCCACAGACATGGCACTGTATGTATTCAGCTCATCCAGATCCCTGATATTCTTTTTCTTAAACCGTTCCAGAAAGCGCACAAAAACATCCGCTGTCGCTCCGGCATCATCCACAGCACGATGATGATTGGCCAGAGTACATCCCATGGCTTCAACTACGGTATCCAGCTTGTAATTCTTCAGACCTTCCAGAAAGCTTCTGGCAATCCCCAGGGTATCCACATAGGTGTAATCATAGGGCAGCCCCAGAACCTCACAATTGTGACGGATAAATCCCGTATCAAAATCCGCATTGTGAGCCACCAGGACAGAGCCCCCGCAGAAATCCATGAATTTCGGCAGGATCACCGAAATATTCGGGGCATCTTCCACCATTCTGTCATTGATGCTCGTCAGTTTCTCGATTTCAAAAGGAATTGGCCTTTCCGGATTGACAAATTCACTGAACTTCTCCGTGATCATGCCATTTTCCACCTTGACGGCACCGATTTCGATGATACGGTCATTCACCGCACTGAATCCCGTTGTCTCAATATCAAAAACGACAAACGTAGAATCCAGGCTCTGCCCTCTGGAGTCCGTGACAATATTTTTGATATCATCCACCAAATACCCTTCCATGCCGTAAATGACCTTAAAGTCCTTGCCCTCTACACAGTGATTGGCATCCGGGAAAGCCTGAACAACGCCATGATCTGTAATGGCCATGGCCTGATGTCCCCATCCCATAGCCGTCTTCAGAAGCTTCTTCACATCCGTTACACCATCCATATCGCTCATGGTGGTATGGCAATGCAGCTCCACACGCTTAACCGGGCTATGATCCATGCGTTTCTCCGTGAAATCCGGAATGGTCTTAATACCGGATACAGAACCAAGGGCAATATCATGCTCAAACTGGTCCATCATGGCAACGGCCTTCATTTTGATGAAAGCCCCTTCCTTTAACTTGTCCAGAAGCTCCGGCAGACGTTCATTCTTGGTGAACACCTTTGCTTTAATGGTATCGGTAAAATCCGTTACGGCAAACATCACGATGGTCTTCTCGTTACGGATCTCCCGGGTCTCCAGCTGAATGATCTTTCCCCGGACAACCACTTCGCCCATCTCATCGATAATCTCATGAATCTCTGTTTCTTCACCTTCAAAATTGCGTCCATAAAAAATATCTTTATCTTCCGGAAGCCGCTGTTTCACATAATTCTTCTTGAAAGCAGGCTTTTCCCTCTGCTGGACCTCCTGCTTTTCGACCTCTTTCTGGTCTTCTTTTGCCTGCTCATAGGTCTGTACAATCTGTGCGATTTCTTCCTTCATGGCAGAATCAGCATAAACCGCATACTTACTCTTTTTCTTCGGCAGCCATCCGAGGACGATCTCAAGAGGCATATCAAAGCGCTCTGAAAAAATATGTTCCAGCTTATGCTTCAACTTCTCCATTTTCACTTGCGCAATGCAGTTTTCTTCCACCTTCAGCTCCAGAACAAAAGGTTCCAGAAATGTTTTCTCTGCCTTTCTGAAAAGATTGGCAGAAAGTTCTCCCTCTTCTTCCAGTTCATCGATCAGACTTCCAGTATACGCCTCCAGCAATCTCGCCGGCGTATACTGCCGGGACAGGTGGTATTTTTCAACCAGGCATACATCTACCTGGTCCTTAAACATCTGGCTACGAATAGCCCGCTCCGTCTCCCGGATGGCCTTATGGGCAATCAAACGATCACTGTGAATATAGATCTTGATGCGCGAATGATCTCTGCTGGCCGCCACCTTTTCACATTCCACAGTTTCAAACAGCTCAGTCATTTCATGACTGAGCTTTAAATCAGGTAATATATTCAGAAATTTTTTCACTTAATCAAATCCTTCTATTTGTTCCAGTGATCAAGCTCATCTTTCAAAACAGCCAGAAGCTGGTCTTCCGGCACCTTCTTCACAATTTCGCCTTTCTTGATCAGCAGGCCTTCACCGATGCCGCCTGCGACGCCGATATCAGCCTCTCTGGCCTCTCCCGGTCCATTGACAACGCACCCCATGACAGCCACTTTGATATCCAGATCGTAATTCTGAACAAGGTTCTCCACTTTGTTGGCAAGGCCGATCAGATCAATTCTTGTACGGCCACATGTCGGGCAGGATACAACCTCAATACCGCCTTTTCGAAGTCCCAGTGTCTTTAAAATGAGTTTGGCTGACTTGATCTCTTCCAGAGGATCCCCGGTCAGGGAAACGCGGATAGTGTGACCAACTCCCTCATTCAGCATAATACCGAGACCGACGGCTGATTTGATATTGCCGGAGATCAGGGTTCCGGACTCTGTAATGCCCACATGCAGCGGATAATCCGTCTTTGCGGCAATGAGTTCATGGGCTTTCACACACATCATAACATCTGAAGACTTAATACTGATGACCATCTGGTCATAACCCAGATCTTCAATCAGATGCACCTTATCCAGAGCACTTTCCACAATGCCTTCCGCCGTTACATGACCGCCGTATTTGGCGATCAGATCCTTCTCAAGAGAACCGCTGTTGACACCCACGCGGATCGGCACATGGTAAGCCTTTGCCTTATCTACAACCGCCTTCACGCGATCCACACTGCCGATATTGCCCGGATTGATACGGATTTTGTCAATCCCGTGTTCAATGGCCGCAATAGCCAGACGATAGTCAAAATGAATGTCTGCCACCAGCGGAATATGAATCTGCTTCTTGATCTCCGTGATGGCCTCTGCCGCCTCCATGGTCGGCACTGCCACACGGATGATCTCGCATCCGGCCGCTTCAAGGGCCAGTATCTGGGCAACAGTTGCCTTTACATCTTCCGTTTTTGTATTACACATAGACTGGATCGCAATCGGATAATCGCCTCCGATGCATCGATCGCCTATGCGAATCACCTTTGCTTTTGTTCTATCAAACATAACTGCTCCTTTAATGTCTAAAAACCAAAAATTCTCGCAAAATCATTGAACATGACAAGCACCATGATTCCCATAAGAATCACAAAGCCGATCATATGCACAAACCCCTCTTTGTCTCTCGGTACCGGCTTGCCTCTGAGGGCTTCCACAATAAGAAAGACAAGACGTCCGCCATCCAGTGCAGGAATCGGCAGCAGATTCATCACGCCAAGATTGGCTGACAGCAAAAGAATCATATCTGCAATGGTTAGTATCACACTTCGAAGGCCGTATTTTGCCGCAGATTCATAGCTGTCACCGATCACCTGAAACATACCTACAGGCCCCGCCACATCGCTTCTTGATACCTGTCCCTGGATCATCATCTCAAGGCTCTTGATCACCAGATCAATATTGGACTTCACTTCATAGAAACTGCTGATAAGAAGTCCGCCGAACTTCGGCTTCTCCTGAACACCGCCCACAATACCGATGCGGTATACACCATCATCGGTCATCTCCGGCGTCACCGTAGTCTGATGCTTCTCACCGTCTCTGATGTAGGTGATCGTACATTTCCGTCCCTGATTCAGTGCAATATGCATTCTGAAATCAGAAAATGTATGCACAGATGTTCTGTCCGCCCTTGTAATGATATCTCCCGCTTCAAGGCCAGCTTCCATGGCCGGTGATCCATCCTCCACCTGAAGGATCTCACCTGATATATAACCATTCATACCGATAATGATCACAGCACAGACAAAAGCCATGATAAAGTTAAAAACCGGTCCCGCTGCTACAACAGCCATTCTGGCCCACACAGACTTCGAATTGAATGACCCGGGAATCACTTCCTCTGCTGTATCCTCACCAAGCATCATGCAGGCACCGCCAAGGGGCAGCAGCCTTAATGTATATTCTGTCTCACCGCGGCGGACACCAAAAAGCTTCGGTCCCATACCCACGGCAAACTCTTCAACAACAATACCGTTCTTCTTTGCAACTATAAAATGTCCGAACTCGTGGAATATGACAATGATGCCAAATACAAGAAGTGCCACGATCAGCTTCAATCTACCACCTGCTTTCTATATAACGATAGGTCCACTGTTCAGTCTCAAGTATATCTTCAAGAGACGGATGATCAATCCACTGATGGGCTGCCATACACTCTGAAATAATCTCGGGAATATCAAGAAAGCGAATCTTTCTGTCAAGGAACATGGCCACAGCCTTCTCATTAGCCGCATTCAATGCTGTCGGCATGCTGCCGCCTCTGCGTGCTGCTTCATAAGCCAGTGCCAGTCCTCTGAATGTTCCAAGATCCGGTTCTTCAAAGGTCATTGTATGCAGTTTGAACAGATCCAGGGCTTCTGACTGAAGCGGCTTTCTCTCGGGATAAAACAGTGCATACTGGATTGGCAGACGCATATCCGGTGTGCCGAGCTGGGCAATCACTGCATGATCCTGGAATTCCACCGCAGAATGGATCACGCTCTGCGGATGAACAACTACCTGGATCTGATCAAGGTCTACACCGAAAAGCCACTTAGCCTCAATCACTTCCAGCCCTTTGTTCACCATGGTCGCTGAATCAATGGTAATCTTGTGTCCCATAGACCAGTTTGGATGCTTCAGGGCATCCTCCACCCGGACATCTGCAAGTTCATCCAGGGTTTTCCCTCTGAAAGGGCCGCCGGAAGCTGTCAGAAGGATTCTTCTGATGCCTGATGCATGTTCCCCCTTTAAGGACTGGAAAATCGCTGAATGTTCACTGTCTACCGGCAGGATCTGCACATGATAATCCTTTGCCATCTGCATAATCAGATGGCCTGCCGTAACTAACGTCTCTTTGTTGGCCAGTGCGATATCTTTTCCGGCTTTGATAGCTTCCATAGTCGGACGGATACCGATCATCCCCACAACAGCTGTCACAACAATATCTGCCTCCGGCAGTGTCACAGCCTCTATCATTCCTTCCATACCAGAAACAATCTTCACATCAAGATCCGATACGGCAATCTTCAATTCTGCCGCCTTCTTCGCATCCCAAACAGCTGCGATCAGCGGATGGTACTGTCTGATCTGCTGTTCAAGAAGGACAATATTCGACCCTGCTGCCAAAGCAGCAACGCTCAAATCCTGCGGATGCTGTGAAATAACATCCAGTGTCTGTGTTCCTATGGAGCCTGTAGACCCCAATATTGCAATCTTCTTCAAAAATGATCTTCCTTTCTCAATTCAGGACAGTTATGCGCCCAGACATACCGCCAGTATATACACAACCGGTGCTGTAAATAAGATACTATCAAAGCGGTCCAGAATGCCGCCGTGTCCCGGTATCAGACGGCCGTAGTCCTTGATGCCTGTATCACGCTTAATGGCGGATGCTGCCAGATCACCTACAACAGCAATCAGCGCGCCCACACCTGCGATAATCGCACAGTCACGCATTGGCACACTCAGTGAAATCAGGTGTGTTCCAAAAATACGTCCGTAAATCAGTCCCAGAAGTACAGCACCTGCAATACCACCTATAAAGCCTTCGACACTTTTCTTCGGACTGAGTCTCGGGAACATCTTGTGCTTGCCAATAAGCATGCCAACACAGTAGGCGCATGTATCATTGCCCCATGCACAGATGAAAATCAACGGAATAATATATAATCCGTCATTCAGCATACGCACCTTGTAAATAAATGACATCAGCACAACCACATAAGCAAGTCCTGCCACTGCACAAAAAATCTCATTGACCTTGTACTTCGGAAAACTGAAAACATAAACAGCCATGATCAGCAGTGTTCCCACTGCTGCTGCCATCAGTTCTCCTTCCGATACAGCCGCCCACAAAAGCATTTCATACAAAAGGGCTCCAATATAGCCCGCTATAGCCGGTCCCTTCTTCTCAATACCTGAAGCTCTGTATAATTCAAACAGGCCAATCATAGAGATCAATGCCACAAAGGCGAATAAAATATTGCCGCCAAGGAGCATTGCCGCCACAGCAATAGCCAGTACAATCACACCACTGATCAGTCTTGTAATAAACAATTTAAACACCACCAAATCTTCTGTCACGTTTTGAATAGGCACGAATGGCTTCAATCATTGTCTCTTTGTTATAATCCGGCCAAAGAACCGGTGTAAAATAGAACTCAGAATACGCCATCTGCCAGAGCAGGAAATTGGAAACACGCTGCTCGCCGCTTGTACGGATCACCAGATCCGGATCCGGCATGCCGGCCGTATCCAGATAGTGCTCAAACAATGCTTCTGACATCTCATCCGGATTCGTATGCCCGTCTGCCAGCATCTTCTTCATGGCACGGATCATCTCATCACGGCTGCCGTAATTAATGGCAATCGTAAAGTTCAATCCCGTATTACCCGCAGAAGCTGTTTCCACATCCGCAATGGACTTCTGAATATCTTCACTTAACCCGGTCTTGTCACCAATTACCCGGACGCGCATATTATTCTTCGCTGTTCTCTCAAGGGAATCGATCATATACTTTCTCAAAAGCTTCATCAGAGCATCCACTTCAGACTGAGGCCGCTTCCAGTTCTCCGTCGAAAAAGCATACACTGTAAAATACTTGATGCCGAGATCTCTGACAACTTCACACATTTTCTCAACTGTCTTCGCGCCCTGCATATGACCGTAATTTCTTGGCATGAAACGTTTCTTCGCCCAGCGGCCGTTGCCATCCAGAATAATGGCTACGTGCTCCGGCACATTAAGGGTTTCCCCATCTATGATTCTCTCCATATTATACTCCCATTTATTCATCAACTGTAACCATCTCGTACTGGCCCAGCTGTCATCAATCATCTGTTAACAGATATGTACGAGGCTGTTGCATCCTCCGTAAAATATACAGATTCTGCAGCAGCCCCACCCAATTACTTTATAACAGTATTTGTCAAGACACGCCTGTTAGACTGTCATGATCTCTTTTGTCTTTGCCTCTACAGCCTTGTCAACCATAGCCACATACTTGTCAGTGATCTTCTGAAGCTTCTCCTGTAATTCTGCATATTCATCTTCAGAAATCTCTTTGGCTTTGTTGCTCTTCTTGAAAGCATCATTGCCGTCACGACGGATATTGCGGACTGCAGTCTTCGCTGCATCCCCCTTCTTCTTCACATCCTTCGCCAGTTCCTTACGGCGTTCCTCTGTCAGTTCAGGGAATACAAGACGGATAGACTTGCCGTCGTTCGTTGGTGTGATACCAATATCAGAAGCAAGAATGGCTTTCTCGATATCCTTGATCAGCTTGCTCTCCCATGGCTGGATCATCAGTACACGTGCTTCAGGCACTGTGACATTGCCCACCTGCTGAAGTGGTGTCGGTGTACCATAATAATCCACCTTCAGTTTATCCAAAATATGCGGATTAGCACGGCCAGCACGAATGGTTGTATATTCGCGTTCCAGTGCATCCAATGACTTCTGCATCTTTGTCTCATATGGCTGTAACTTCTCATTACTCATAAATATAGTTCCTCCTAATATCCTTATACAGTCACGTAAGTACCTGTAAACTCTCCGTATAATGTCTTCACAATGCTGTTCTCTTCATTCAGGCCAAATACCACCATCGGCATCTTGTTCTCCATGCACATGATCGTTGCTGTCAGGTCAACCACCTGCAGTCTCTCATCTACAACCTGCTGAATGCTGACGCTGTCATACTTCTTCGCATTCGGGTTCGTCTTCGGATCACTGTCATAAACACCATCCACAGCCTTGGCAAGTAAAATCGCATCCGCCTCAATCTCAATGGCACGAAGCGTTGTACCTGTATCCGTTGAAAAATACGGATGACCTGTACCGCCGGCAAAGAAAACGACCTTGCCTGCATTCAGATCAGCAACAGCTGCATCCTTGGAAAAAAGCTTCGTAAAAGCGCCGCACATAAATGGTGTATACACTTCTGTCTGCATTCCCAATGTACGGAAAATCTCAGACACATAAATACAGTTCATAACTGTACCCAGCATACCGATCTGGTCAGACTTCGTACGCTCTATAATCTTGCTGCTGTTGCGTCCGCGCCAGAAATTGCCGCCGCCGATCACAATCGCAACCTGCGTTCCCTTATCTGTAATCTGTTTCACCTGTTCGGCAACCTTCAGACAAGTTGCCTCATCAAAGCCAAAATCCTTGTCTCCGGCCAGCGCTTCGCCGCTTAATTTTAATAAAATTCTCTTTAAATCGTTCATCATCATACCGATGTCCTCCGTTCACCTTATAATCTACCATAAAACTGTATATTTGACCAGTCCTTTTCTTACAGTTTTGAGTAGCCGAAACTGTTGACAATGGCATCGATAGGCATCTTCTTACGGCACATCGGGCATTCCGACGGTAAATACGCCTGATAATCCGGCAAATCTTCCTTCTGGAAAATGGAGAAGATCTCCATCCCCTCCGCTGTCTGTTCCACGTTACTGAAAATAGCAGCCACGCCTCTTACCGTTCCGCCGTAATAAGAAACGGCCTCAGCCGCCCTTGTAATGGTCTGTCCGGTTGTCACAGATGCTGCCAGTACAAGCACCTGCATATGCTTGATCATTCGCAATGTACTGTCCATGAAAACAAGCTGTCCATAGGCATTCACATCCGGTGTAATAATCGAGATATTCTTGCCGCTGTTAACGGACATAATCCCGGTATCTGCGAGAAACTCTGCCATAAAAGCACCGATCAGCTCTGTTCCGTCCAGACATACAATCGTATCGATCATCGTATTGTTCTGAAAATGATTGGCCAGCACTCTTGCTGTTTCTCTTCCGTTGTTGTGTCTGCACTTAACTGTCGACATATCAATATACGTATTGATATGGGAATTAACCGTTGCAAAATGACCCTCCAGAATCTTAATACGTGCCTTCGGATTACGCGCCGATCTCAGATCAGTTAAACATTCTCTCATACATAGACCCCCTTCTCTGCAGATTTCCTTATCCCCATAAAATTCCTGCAGACTTGCCAGCTTCTGTTATGCTTCTATACAGATGGACTTAAATAACGTAATCATTGCCCTTGGCATCCTGCCAGTCTAAAAGATCCTCAAGTGTATACTTGTCAATGACTGAATTGATTGCCTCATCCAATTCCTTCCATATACGAATTGTAACACAATCCTGCATTTTCGGACAGTCATAATTGTTATCGGTACATGACACAGGGGAAAGATCTCCTTCTGTCAACCGGAGAATCATCCCCACTGTGTAATCTTTTGGCAGTCTTGCCAGGCGATAGCCGCCCTGCGGGCCCCTAATACTTTTAACATAGCCCGCCTTCGTCAACACCGACACGATCTGCTCCAAATACTTCACGGAGATATCCTGTCTTGCAGCAATATCTTTAATTCGGACCGGCTCCCCGTGATCGTTTGTCGCTATATCCAGTATCATACGCAATGCGTATCTTCCTCTGGTTGAAATCTTCATTTATTCTTTCTTCCTTTCATCTTCTTCACTTAACTAAGCCCCTATTTTCTATACAGCCGGCTTATTCTTTCATTTCCTTTGTTCTCTGACCTGACATCTCTCTTAACTTATGTCTTTCTTAACTTAATGTCAGTTCCGGACTCTTAATACTGACTCTCGTATGCGCCGGTACACTTTCTGTAATAAATGAGTTACCCCCGATAATGGAGTCGCATCCAATCACTGTCTCACCGCCAAGGATCGTGGAATTCGCATAGATCGTCACATGATCCCCAATGGTCGGATGACGTTTGGTTCCGGCCAGCTGCTGTCCCTTCCTCGTGGACAATGCTCCCAGTGTCACGCCCTGATACAGCTTGACATAATCACCGATTTCTGTTGTCTCACCGATAACAATACCTGTACCGTGATCGATAAAGAAATAACGCCCGATAGTGGCACCGGAGTTGATATCGATCCCAGTCTTGCCATGGGCATATTCTGTCATAATACGCGGTATAAAAGGTACATTCTGAACATACAGTTCATGGGCAATTCTGTAAACATAGATAGCAAATAATCCCGGATAAGAGAAAATAATATCCTCTTTGCTCTTTGCAGCAGGATCCCCGTCAAAACCAGCCTGTACATCCATCAGCAGCATCTTCTGGATATACGGCAGACGGCTGATAAAACGTTCACAGATCTCTCTTGCCTTCTCCGTCACCTCTGCACTGCTGCTTTTTCCCTTATCATCATACAAAAACGCAATCTCAATCTGCGCTTTCAATTCTTCATAAACATGCGTCAGCATATTGCCAAGGAAATATCCCGGCATGGTGCTGGATATATTCTCATCCCCGAAATATCCAGGGAAAACAACACGTCTTAAATCCTTGATAATACCAATAATCACCCCACGACTCGGCAGATGAATACTCTCCTCATCTGTCACATACACATCCTCGTTCATGCAAGTCTCTGTAATATTCGCCACCACATTCTGAATTGTCTCTCTGATCATCCCCGCCATCTCCTATCTCTCTAAAATCCATATACTGACCCGTATCCTGCTTAAGTTCAAGCTTGGTCAGCCTCATAATATTCAGCATTTCCTAGTTGAATTATATGAAATTATAATTCAAAACGTGCGCAAAGTCAAGAAAAAGCTTGACTATATAATGACACCCTTTGCTCCAAAAGTCATAGAATAGATCAAAGACTTTCGGAGTTTTTTATCATGCGTTTTAATCCTTTTGAAGAAAAACCGATGCCATTAGACCAGCTTTTTATGGACTGGGATAAACTTTATCCGAAACCCTATCATCTCGGCACCGTCCATCCTTACACCAAGGTCCGCATTGTCCTCATGAACGGCACCGAATTCGAAGCCCAGTGGTTCGGCCATCAATTCAGCCGTCACTGTCAGGATAATGATCTTCGGCGCGAACTGGCTATGATCCGCCGCATAGAGCAGATGCAGCAAAAACGGATCAGTTGTCTGAAGCCTAAAAACGAAACCGTTCTTGAGCATACCATTACCTATGAACAGCTGGCTGTTGATCTGACTGCCTTTCTGGCAAGACGTGAAAATGACTGCAATGTCAAAACAGCCCTGGATTTTGCCCTGCTGGAAGATTTTGACCATTTGTACCGCTATGCCAACCTGTTGGATTATGAATATGGTACCTGCCCTGAAAAACTGGTGGGTCGCTATACCGAGATGACACCGGCCCGACCGACCATCGCCCACCACCGCTATCCGACAGACAGCATTTTCCGTTCCATTGACAACCAGACAGCTTCCCTGAAAACAAAACTCGGTATTAATATCATCACTGCCGCCGAGCAGCAGACGATGAATTATTATATGAATATTGCACCGTTTTATTCCCGTTCCGACCTTGGAAGACGACTGTATCAGGAAATCGGCATGATCGAGGAAGAGCATGTTTCCCAGTACGAAAGCTTAAAAGACCCATCCGCCACATGGCTGGAAGATCTACTGATGCATGAATATACCGAATGTTACCTGTATTATTCCTGTATGATGACGGAGTGCGATCTGTACATCCGAAAAATATGGGAAGAATGCCTCATGCAGGAAATCTCTCATCTGCACAAAGCCAAAGAATTGCTTGAGAAATATGAAAACAAGAGCTGGCAGCAGGTCATCGGCGGCTGCGGTGACTTCCCGGATATCCTTGTTCTCGGTCCAAATATCGATTATATTCGTCACATCATTGCTACAACAACCGGCAATACGCAAAAAGAGGAAGACGTTGTTCCTCTCGGACGTCTCTCTGAAAATGATCCGTTCTTCTTCTACCAGCACGTCATGAACGACCCGTTATGTGAAGTCGCCAGCCATGTCACCATCGACGCCCGCATACGCAGAAAAGGCTGTGACTATCGCTTTGAAATCAAAGAAAATCCATTGCCGGAGCTGCGAAACCGGCGCTGCGACAACACATCTATTGGACGCATCCCGGCCTGCACACCGGCATCAGCTTCCAGTGAAGGTACGACAGCAGATAACTGCCGGTGTCCGATTTTCTCTAAGTAGGTGCAACCCTGTAAGTATATAACAGGCTCCCTGGGGCGTTCTTCAGCACCTGCACTGAAAAACGCCCCAGGGAGCCGTTTTGTTGTTTTACGAGGGCGCACGCTTTCTCTGATCAGCGTGTTGTTCTCTGTTATTCGTATTTCTTCGCCTGTGAACGGATCAGCTCCATGTCATCAAAGTAGTTGATCTTCATGGCATCTCTGACTTCATGCAACGTCTGAGCAGCTGTTTCTCTGGCAACTTCACTGCCTTTCTTCAGCACTTCATAGACATACGGAATATCCTTCTGAAG
Source organism: Coprococcus intestinihominis (assembly GCF_040096555.1). Taxonomy (NCBI): domain Bacteria; kingdom Bacillati; phylum Bacillota; class Clostridia; order Lachnospirales; family Lachnospiraceae; genus Coprococcus; species Coprococcus intestinihominis. Next base: position 31,811 of record NZ_JBBMEK010000003.1, read on the forward strand.
TTCCTCACGACGCTTTCTGATCGGTTCCAGTTCTTCCTGAAGCACGTTGTTCAGGAACTTCTTCACCTTCACATCGCCGAGACCGCCGCGCTGATAATGTTCCTTCAGTTCATCCAGATTCTTGTAATCCGGCAGATATTCTTCAAAATGCTGGTCATTGCAGAACGCATCCAGATAAGTAAAGACTGTATTGCCTTCCAGTGAACCCGGATCCTCAATACGGATATGGTTCGGGTCTGTGAACATGCTCATAACCTTCTTCTTGATATCCTTCGGATCTTCTGCAAGATAAATACAATTGCCCAGAGACTTGCTCATCTTCGCCTTACCGTCAATACCCGGCAGTCGAAGGCAAGCTTCATTGTCCGGCAATAAAATCTTCGGTTCCACCAGTGTCTCTCCATAAACAGAATTGAACTTGTGTACAATCTCTCTGGTCTGCTCGATCATCGGGCTCTGGTCTTCACCAACAGGAACTGTTGTGGCCTTAAATGCCGTGATATCCGCAGCCTGACTGATCGGATACGTAAAGAACCCAACCGGAATACTTGTCTCAAAATTACGCATCTGAATCTCTGACTTCACCGTAGGGTTTCTCTGGAGTCTCGAAACAGTGACAAGATTCATATAGTAAAAAGATAACTCACATAATTCAGCAATCTGTGACTGAATAAACAGCGTGGATTTAGCCGGATCCAGACCGCAGGCCATATAATCCAGTGCCACCTCGATCACATTCTGGCGGACCTTCTCCGGATTATCTGCATTATCCGTCAAAGCCTGTGCATCTGCAATCATAATAAAAACTTTATCATATTCTCCGGAATTCTGCAGCTCCACACGACGCTTCAGTGAACCTACATAATGGCCCACATGCAGACGTCCTGTCGGTCTGTCACCGGTCAAAATAACTTTGCTCATCTTCATTCCTCCTGGACATACTAACTCCTTGTAGTGTACCACAAAAAACAAATATCATCAAGAACAAACATACTGTTCCATGCAGCCCTCATCAATCCCATCACGCATCCCCCAAAACCTCATCCAAAATGTGCCAAAACATTAAACTATTTTGTTGTAAAACCAACAGACTTTTACTTCAAAGCGAATTACAATAAATTCATCCTAGTCAATTAGGTTTTATAAGGAGGTTTTTTTATGATTCGCAGAATTATTACCATTGATACAGAAAAATGTACCGGCTGTGCCCTTTGCGTCAACGCCTGTCACGAAGGTGCCATTGGCCTGAGAGACGGCAAAGCAGTGCTTCTCCGCGAAGACTACTGTGACGGCCTGGGTGATTGTCTCCCAGCCTGTCCGGCAGATGCTATTCATTTTGAAGAACGAGAAGCCGCAGCTTATGACCATGAAGCCGTTCAAAAGCATCTTGCTGCCAGGAAACATGCTGCTGCAGGCGGATGTCCGGGTTCTGCTGCTGCATTCTTCGGCCATGAACACATCGAAAAGCCGCAGGCAGATACCGTATCTTCCACTTCTGCACCTGCTGTTCCTGAAAGTCAGCTTTCCCAGTGGCCGGTTCAGATAAAACTTGTCGCACCGAATGCGCCTTATTTCAACGGCTGTGATCTGCTCATTGCCGCAGATTGTACTGCTTACGCTTACGGCAATTTCCATCAGGCATTTATCAAAGACCATATCACCCTTGTAGGCTGTCCCAAACTTGATGCCGTAGACTACAGTGAGAAGCTGACACAAATTTTCACCTATAATGATATCAAGCGTATTACCCTGACCCGCATGACAGTTCCTTGCTGCGGCGGCATGGCTATGGCTGTTCAGAAAGCTATCCAGGCCAGCGGCAAAAATATTCCATTAAAGATTGTTATCATTTCTCCTGATGGACAGATTGTGCAAACCCAGGAAGTATAGCTGTTCAAACGATGCCCCGGATTCCATCATTCTCCGTTCATGCCTATAGTAAACACCGACACCTGCTCATTCGCACTCTATATTCAGCAGATTTTCTATTGGCAGCTCTGTTTGATCGACCATTATCAACATTTTTCTGTTCCTGTCAATTTTCCTTAGTCTTCCTCTGTAAGTCTGCCTTGCACCGCCTGTTTTTCTTTCATCCGGAGCAAAATACGTAACCATCACCTCAGGCTGTTCCTGTAGGCGCGCCGAAATCTTCTGCAGCTGTGCATTCAGCCGTGTTTTTTCATCCTCGTCCAATTCCTCCCTGTCATCCGTCAGTCTGGCGGTTTCCTTCACCGCTGCTTCATAACCCGTCAACGCCGCAAAAGGTGAAAACTGCGCCGCCCGGTCTTCCATGGACATGGGCGGGTGCTTCTTGGAAACATGATGCTGTTTATCAATGATATCTGCATACCGCAGCCAATCCGGCCCGCTGCTTCGCTCTTTTCCGTCATTGATGCCTGTTCGATATCCTTTCATTTCTGCATCCATCACGCCTTATGGCCTCCAATCTGACTGTTTCTCTGTCTGGCTGTTGCCCCTTCTTCCAGATTCATGCCTTTTAAAATAGCATTTTTGCCAAATTTCTTCTTGATAGCCAATGATACCTCCTGCAATTTGCGTTCTCTGGCCAGTCGCTCCGATTCTGCCTTTTGTTCAGCTTCACGTGCCGCATAATCCACGAACAGATTCATCTGCTCAAATTCCGTTTTCATGGAAACTGTCTTTTCATCCGCCACATGATTCGCTGTGACATAAATCCTCCGGACAAGCAGCTTCGGATTAACAATCCGGTCAAAAAGATCCATCACCGCCTCCAGAATCACTTTTGAAGAAGAAGAGGCTCCTTTTAAGTTGACCGTCCCATGGGCATGTTTCGGCATTTTTCTGCCATAACGATCGGTTGTCACCGCACCTCTGTATGCTTTTGCAATTTCAGGATTGGTCAGATTATCAATATCATATCCCACGGTCAGTACAAGCTGGTCCGTCATCAGTCGCTTTTCTACCAGATCAAGGACAAGCATATCTGTCATCTCCCGGACCACCAACCGTGCCTGGTCAAATACATATGGACACTGTAGCACCTGACCGGAACCAAGACTACTGCTTCTCGGTTTATAGGCCTTGATCGCCGCCATGGTACAAGGTTCCCATCCCCAGGCGTGATCGATCAAAAGTTCCGCATTCACACCAAAAAGACGATACAGCAAATCTTCATTGTAATAATCATCCGGTCCGCCCATGGAACATCTGGCAATATCTCCCATGGTATAAATGCCCACTTCCTCCAGCTTTCTGGCATAGCCCCGTCCCACGCGCCAGAAATCCGTCAAAGGACGGTGGTTCCAGAGCATCTCCCGATAACTCCGCTCATTCAGTTCCGCAATCCGCACGCCATTAACATCCGCCTTTGTATGCTTAGCCTCAATATCCATGGCCACCTTACACAGATAAAGATTCGTACCGATTCCCGCGGTAGCCGTGATTCCTGTTGTCACCAGAACATCAAGAATGACTTTCATGGCCAGTTCTCTGGCCGTCATCTGATAAAGCGCCAGATACTGCGTGGCATCGATCATCACCTCATCTATTGAATAGACATGCATATCCTCCGGCGCAAAATATTTCAGATACACCTGATAAATCTGCGTGGAGACTTCCATATAGTGGGCCATCTGAGGCGGCGCAATAATATAATCCAGTGCCATGTTGGAAGAATATTTGAGTACATTGGCATCACTGCTGCTGCCTGTCAGTTCATGCCCCGAAGCCTGTTTGCGACGGGCGGCATTCACTTCTCTGACTCTCTGTACCACCTCAAACAATCGCGCTCTTCCCGAAATACCGTAAGCTTTCAGTGCCGGAGACACTGCCAGACAGATTGTCTTCTCTGTTCGGCTGGGATCAGCCACCACCAGGCATGTTGTCATTGGATCCTTGCCACGCTCAACGCACTCCACAGATGCATAAAAAGATTTCAGATCAATGGCGATATATGTTTTTTTCTGCATGACTGCTGCCTCCTTTCCCCCGGATGATCTGCTTAAATTCACCGACTTTTATACTTCAATCTTATTCTGATTTTACCATTTCACCGAACAAATAACAATATAAGGGCAGAAAGAAAGCTGCCGCTTCATGTATTTTATCATGAAAACGGCAGCCTTGTTTTTTAGCCATATGACACCCAGATAATCAATGGTACGATACAACTAACTTCTATTCTCTAATCTTCATAGACAATGACATCATACATCCGCCAACAGCCCCTGCATGTCTCACCACTTCCAGATTTTCCGGTGTAATGCCGCCGATGGCATAAACCGGAAGCTTCGTCCTGTGACAGACATTTTCGAGAAATGTCAGTCCTCTTCCCGGCAATCCTTTTTTGCAGTCAGTATCAAAAATGTGCCCGGCTGTCAGACAGGTAGCTCCTGCCTTTTCAGCTGCCAAAGCATCTTCCACAGAGTGTACAGATGTACCGATATGCTTAAAGCTCTCTAACGCATCTTTTTCCGACAGTTCCATCAAAACAGGCAGCGGCAGGTGGATATTCTCACAATTCAGCTTTGCAGCCACTTCCGCAAATGAATGCAGAATACATTTCTTATGATGCTCATGACATATCATCAGCACATCCTTTGCCAGATGCTCATATTCATCTGGTGTCATATCTTTTTCTCGAAGAATGATGGCATCGATATCTGTGGATGCCAGAAATTCTATCTGTTCCAGAAAATCTCTGTCACATAGATGGCGATTTGTTACTGCCATCATATGGGCATAACTGCGGCTAGACATAGATGTATTCATTCAGCACAGGCTGAAGCCCCTGATCCTTGATGGCATCATAAATTTCCTGAAGGCTGCGGTTATCCGCAATTTCAAACTGCTCATCACCGCTCTCAGCTTCATTCTCCTTGCCGGTATATTTTTCCTCATGGTCACCGATACCGGTGCTGACACCTGCTGAAATCTTGGTTGCCGCAAAGCGGATGATGTGATCACGGAATCTTGCCACCTCTCTTGAAGAGACTGTAATACCCGCATATGGCAGGAAAATACGATACGCACAGAGGATCTGACACAACTGTGTCTCATGGACATCCTTCGGATTGATCTTGTCATTATTAATGATCGGACGCAGTCTCGGGCAGGACAAAGACATCTCAGCATGCGGATATTTTCGCTGCAGATAATATACATGCAGCGCTGTTGCCAGGGCATCCTTTCTGAAATCATCCAGCCCCAGTAAAGCTGAGAATCCGACACCGCGCATACCGCCCATTAAAGCTCTTTCCTGAGCTTCAAAACGATACGGCCATACACGCTTATGGCCCATCAGATGCAGCGTTTCGTATTTGTCCGGGTTATAGGTTTCCTGGAAAACAGTGATATAATCCGCACCGCATTCATGAAGGTACTTATATTCATCCACATTGACCGGATAAATCTCAAGACCTACATTTCTGAAATACTTGCTGGCCAGTTTGCAGGCCTCACCGATGTATTTCACATCACTCATATGTCTGCTCTCGCCTGTCAGCATCAGGATTTCCTCAATACCGGAATCTGCAATGACTTTCATTTCATGCTCGATTTCCTGCATGTTCAATTTCTTGCGGTGAATATGGTTATAACAGTTAAAACCACAGTAAACGCAATAATTTTCACAGTAATTGGCAATATAAAGCGGTGTGAAAAGATACACACTGTTGCCGAAATGGTTGCGGCGCTCCACAGCAGCTTTTTCTGCCATCTGTTCCAGAAATGGCTGTGCCGCCGGTGAAAGCAGTGCCTTGAAATCCTCGATGGAACAGACATCATGAGCCAGTGCAGCCTGCACATCCGCAGCTGTATACACTTTCTCATCATAGCTCTCCACCTGGCTCATGACCTTATCCCTGATATCTGTTGAAATCTGATCCATGCCTTCCATATAAGCCATATGGTCTGTTCTGAAAGAAGGATCCTGTTCCAATCGTTCTTTTTTTGCCTTTGCTTCAGGAGTCATATCATCCCACTGAATGATGTATTCTTCATTTCCCATTTCAAGCGCCCCCTTAGTCATGTAAAAATCCTGTCAGAGGATCAGATGCAGAGGCTCCTCTGTGAAGGACACGTCCAAGACCTGAAAGATAAGCGGCACGACCTGCTGCGATGGCGTTCTTGAAAGCGCCAGCCATAGCCGGGATATCGCCTGCAGTTGCAATAGCCGTATTGGCCATGATCGCTGCTGCGCCCATTTCCATGGCTTCACATGCCTGTGACGGACGACCGATACCGGCATCCACAATAATCGGAAGATCAATTTCATCGATCAGGATCTGAATAAATTCCTTTGTTGCAAGGCCCTTGTTGGAACCGATTGGAGAAGCCAACGGCATAATGCAGGCCGCACCGGCATTCACCATATCTCTGGCTGCATTCAGGTCCGGATACATATAAGGCATAACAATGAAACCTTCCTTAGCCAGAATCTCTGTAGCCTTAATTGTTTCATAATTATCCGGCAGAAGGTATTTGGAATCATGCATGATTTCTACTTTGACAAAATCACCACATCCCATTTCACGTGCCAATCTTGCCAAACGAACAGCTTCTTCGGCATTTCGCGCACCGGAAGTATTCGGCAGCAGTGTAACCCCTTCCGGAATATAATCCAGAATATTCTCTTCTTTACGAGTATTGACACGACGAAGTGCCAGTGTAATAATCTCTGCGCCGGCATCTTCTACAGCTGCACGGATCAGATTCAGGTTGTATTTGCCTGAACCGAGAATAAATCTTGACGTAAATGTATGACCTCCCAATGTCCATGTATCTTTATTCTGCATAGTTGTTCCCTACTTTCATTTTTGTTTTTGCTTCTGCTTTTATTTTCGCTTCTGCATTTACTTTTGTTCTTACTTTTACTTCTGCTTTTACTTTCACTTTTGCTTTCGCTTTTCTAAAGCTCAGCTGTTCTCTGTCACTATTTCCATTGACAATTGATTGCAATTGTTTTTTATTTTTTCAGTTGTTAGGTACCTAACTAATTTTCTAACTAAGACTTCCCATACCTAAAATGGGCTTCGCACCTTGAAAATTCAATACTTCAGCTAACAAAATAGCGATTTATGCCACCACAGCCTCTGGATGGAGTGCATTACGCAGATATTTCGGTAGTCTTGCTTCGAAATCAGCAGTAAAAGCTGTCAATTGCTCATCGCTGAGCTTTAAGATTTCCTGAAAGCTTGCCATTAAGGCATCCATCAGGATGCCAAGTGATCTGCTAAAAGTAATGTCTGCCATTTCATCAACAAGGAAGAAGAACAACTCGCCAAGAGTTCTCTGATCTTCATTTTGACGCTGCTCCATTGCAAGTAACATATATCTGGTAAATACAATGGCCACGTGGGCCGTCAGTGCATCATAGGATAAACTATGGCATTCTCCAATCAGATTCAGCATAGATTTGCAGGTTTTGAAGAAAACCTCAATCTGCCAGCGCTTTCCATAAATACGGATAATCTCTTCTTCGGAAAGGGTCGTATCTGTACAGATAAAAGCAAGCCAGTCCTTGTGATTCGCTTTGTTCCTTACGCAAACGATTTTCGCTGGAATAGGATTCTCCTTTCCTACCATAACGTCAACAGAAAGCAGATACTTTGATCTGCCACGGCGTTTTTTGTTCCGGGAATAGATCTCTTTGATATTCAACTGCTCACCACAGTATGAATATTTGATACGGCTGCTTTTCTTAATCATAGCAATCACATCCATATCTTTTGAATGGATGGCTGTGATCTGTGCCGGGTTGGAAAACCAGGAATCAAAAAGGACATAATCAGCTTTCAGTCCTGCACTGATGGCAGTATCCAACAGGGTCATCATTGCTTCTGGCGCTTTTGTCTG
>NZ_JBBMEK010000004.1:0-38815 GCF_040096555.1 Coprococcus intestinihominis
TGGACGCGTAGAGGAGGAATTGGTGAGTTATGATTCAGGATATCGCACCCCATCACTATCATAATGAATATCATCATTTTGAAATCCAGAAGGGAGATTGTGTGCTGTTTTACAGAAAGCGTGAAGTCCTTATGGCATATGATGATGAGCAGATTGTTTATCCGAAATATGAGGAAATAAGCAAGAAAGAAGCAAGACAATATAGCTATCTGTTTCGGATTGATGATTGTCGTTATTTCCTTTGCGGTGAAATAGACGAGACATTACTGAATCTGTATCATTTTGAAAGTATTCAGAAGATGCGAAAAGCACAGCCGAAATATCAGGCCTTTGCAGGTGTTACAGGTCTTCAGCTGGCAGAATGGTACAGAAGCCGGAGATTTTGCGGATGCTGTGGCGCTGTAATGGTTCACTCGACAGAAGAGCGGATGATGCAGTGCCCGGAATGTGGCCTTATGGAGTATCCGAAGATTTCACCGGCTGTCATCATTGGTTTAATTCATGAGAATAAGATTTTGATGTCGAAATATGCCGGTCGGGCTTATAAGAATTATGCACTTCTGGCAGGATTTTCTGAGATTGGAGAGTCGGTGGAAGAAACCGTTCACCGTGAGGTCATGGAAGAAGTAGGACTTAAAGTTGGTAAGCTGCATTATTATAAGAGTCAGCCCTGGTCCTTTACTGACACGCTGTTGATGGGTTTTTATGCAGAGCTGGAAGGCGGAGAGGACATTACATTGGATCAGACAGAACTGTCCATGGCGGAATGGTTTGAGCGGGAAGAAATACCGGTGACGTATGAGGACTGCAGCCTGACCAATGAGATGATCATGGCTTTCAAAGAAGGCAAAATTCATTATTAAAAATTGACGCTCAAGTTATAAGTATTGTGTGGGCAGATATTGATAGAAGACTATAAAAGGAGTTTATTCATTACAGGCCGCTTTCGCTGCCGGCGATGAATAAACTCCTTTACAATTATTTAATGTTTTTCGTTGAACGACGGGCATTCTGACTGATGTTCGTATTGGATTTTTTGCCGGAATGCTGTGCCTTTTTGACAGACTTGCCGTTCTTCTTGTTTTCTTCGGCTTTCTTCTCGCGGCGCTTTTTGAAATCGAGGTAAACACAGTAGAGAACGATAGTAGCACCCAGAATAGATGTATAGAATTGGCTGGTTCCCTGCAAATGACCAAAATAAACCATGACGAGAGCAGCAATGGCGATCACTATGTAAGCAATAAATAACATGTCAGACACCCCTTTAAAAATGTAAAATAATAAAAAGAAACTGCTGCAAAATTGAGTATCTTTTTTCAATTTTGCAGCAGCTATTTACGTTTGAATCAATCGAATGAATCAACTATGAAATCTTGCGAAACATTAAGCTCCAAGTACAGTTGCACCGCCAAGGCTGATAACGATCAGAGATACAACGATAACGATGACACAGTAAACGATACATGGTAAGAAGTCTGTGCGGATAATCTTACCTTCGTTGCCGATTGTACCTGTTGTGGCACAAGCGGATACAACGTTGTTAACACATACCATATTACCAATGGCACCACCATTGTTCTGAAGAGCAACGATGATAACCTGTGGAAGACCAACAAGTGTTGCTGTCTCAAACTGAAGGCTTGAGAACAGTGTATTTGATACTGTGTTGGAACCTGACATGAAGGAACCGAGAACACCGATCAGAGGAGCGATAACAATGTAAGCGCCTCTGAAGATAGAACCAAGACCATCAGCCATCATAGTAAGCATTGAGCCAAGTCCGGCTGTTCTGCCATCGATCATGTAAGAAACCTGAATACCGTCATTTGCAGAGTTACGGAAGATGTAAACCATTGCAACACCGAAGAGAAGGGCAATAGCAGCACCTTTTACCTGGTTGAAGGAGTTCTTCCATGCTTCCTTAACAGTGTCACCATTCATACCGTGGAGCGGAATGGTAATCAGACCAACGATAATGAAGATGATACCTGGATTCCAGAGAATAGCCCAGCTCCATGATGCACCGCCAAATAACGGAAGTGTTACCTTAAAGGCTTTCATAGCGCCTGCCCAGCTGTCTGGCTGTAATGTGGACCATACACGAGTGATAACAAGTGCAAGACCGATTAACAGGTAAGGAATCCATGCTTTAACAAGAGACATATCGGACTGTTTTGGTTCAGGAACTTCTGTTGTGCTGAGCCATGAGTGATCCCATGTTTCTTTTTTACCGAATGTCCAGATGTTCTTTGGCATCAGGAAGCCCTTCTTGGATGTGAAGAGGACTACGAACAGAGTGATAACAGCTGCTACAAGAGATACAAGCTCAGGACCGATGAATTTAGCAATTAAGAGGTAAATAACATCGAAAACTACGCAAACAAAAATGATAAATGGTAAAACTTCAAATGCCTTGGCAACTTTCTTGTGTTCAGCATCTTTACCGAACATTGTTACAAGAAGGATGATACCGATTGTAACGATGAAGAAAGCACCAACTGCCATGTTGACTGCTGAGAAGAATGTCAGGTCAGCTTTGAAGGAATCAACGTTGCCGCCCAGGGATGTAACGGATTCACCAAGTGTAGCCATGGATGAGTTTGTAGGTGTACCTACAGCACCGTAACATACAGGAACGGAGTTGTAAATCAGTGCAACAACTGCGGCTGCAAGAGGTGGGAAACCGACACTGATCAGCAGTGGAGCAGCAAGGGCAGCAGGTGTACCGAAACCGGCAGCACCTTCGATGAATGCACCGAAAATGAAACCAATGATAATAGCCTGGATACGGGCATCAGGAGAGATACCTGTAAACATACCGTTGATGGCTGCCATAGCACCTGAACTTGAAAGAGTGTTCATAATCAGGATGGCACCAAAGATAATAACAAGTACGGCGAAAGCTTCAAGGAAACCGATGACTGTCTGTAATGCGACAGCACCAATGCTCATCTTCCATACGGCAACACCGATGATGGCGGCTAAAACCCACGCTAACGGCAGCGCTCTCTTAGCAGGCCAGTTAAATGCAACCATTAATACGACTGTAACAATGATTGGAATGAAAGCAAGTATTGCATACATAACGTATACCTCCTTAAGATTTTTTATTTGCAATATCATTGAATCATCAGAGCTGCTGTCAGGATAATCGGCTATGCCTGACAGCAGCTTGTTTGTATCACTTTGCTGGGTTCAACAAATCGGGATGTTTATTCAATGATAAACAAATCATATTTAATTTTTATTAATTCGATCAGTCTTTGACAACAACAGAAACACCATTAGGGATACATGTAAGCGTAGCGTCCGGTCCTTTAAGTTCACGGGCTCTTGCATAAGCTTCATCAAGTGTTTCGAAATATTCTACCTTCAGGTCTCTGATCAGCTGTTCCTGAGCTTTATCTGCAACAAAGAGAACTTTGTACTTGCGGACGATACGACACCAGATCTGTGCACACCACTGGTCTGGAAGTGTCTCAACCTGAGGTGTATGTAAGCACTGCTGGAAGAATGCGTCAGCAGATTCTGCATCAGCGATAGAATGGTAGTAGGATTCACCGCCATGACCATCCTGACATGTAGCTAACATAATGATAACACCGCCGTCATTAACTGTAGCTTCAGCTGCACTCATGCCCTTTGGACACTGATAAGCGTTCTGATCCAGTGGATAACCGCCATTTGTTGTAATAACGATATCAGCCGGAGCAGGCTTAACTGCACAGTAGTCGGACAGGAAATCAACACCTTTTCTGTGAGCTGTCTTGAAGTTGCCTGCGAAAGCAGCAACTGTCTTCTTGTCTTCATCAATAACAACGTTGCAGATAAATGCCAGTTTGGCCATCTCTGCAGCTGCAACCATATCTTCATGGATTGGGTTCTTGTCAAGAATACCTGTACGAGCATATGGGCTGGCGATAAATTCACCGCAATGGTTACCCATAACAGTAACAGCATCACAGATACCAGGAAGGACACTCTTACGACCGCCGGAGAAACCAGCGAAGAAATGTGCTTCAATGAAACCTTCAGATACAAGAAGAGAAGCGTTGTAAGCAACTTTATCAATGATACAGTCAGGACCGGAAGGGAGATTACCTATCTTAATATTCTTCGATGGGTCATGGGCATCATGGACAATGATGTTGTCTTTGAATTCTTCATAAAGTGCATCACCGAGCTTGCCTTTTAATTCTTCAACTGTTGTTGGACGATGGAAACCTGTTGCAACAAGTAATGTAATCTTGATATCAGGGTTGCCGCATCTCAGTTCTCTGATCATATGAGGCAGGATATCCTGGCTCGGAACCGGACGTGTGTGGTCGCTGATAATGATGGTACAGTCTGGCTTGCCCTTTGCAAGTTCATACAGATGTGGGCTGTCAATAGGATGATCCATGGCTTCTTTCACGATTTCATAGCCATCTTTGTCACTCTTGAGCGCATCAACATTGGATGTTAAGACTGGTGTGTCATCAGGCACTTCCAAATCAAACGTTGTTCTGCCATAAAGGAAATTAACTGTCTTCATACGTTCCACCTCGTTATTAAATTTTGATTAGTGTATCCGATTCAATTCTGCGTATATGGGATGGCAAAATTGATAGGATATGACTTCAACTTCTTTTTTATTCTAGCATACTCTCCAAATATAGGCAAGGAAATTATGCAAATTTTCTAAAAAGTATTATGAAAGAATAAAGTTTGTTGTTAAATATGTGACGCATAAAACGAAAAAAAATGATTTATAGGCAATGTACTATCCATAAATAATTGAATCAAGATCTTTAAATAGACATTTTTAGTGAATTTATACAAAATTCAGCTGTAGTATTGTATACAACATATCGTTAAGAACGTAACATGCAAAATTTTGCCACCATTGCGACCGTCACGCATAAATGATATAATGATAAAAAAGAAGTATTTTGCAAATACCGTGGAAGAGAAAGGATTTTTTTATGAATATAACAGTAATCGGCTGCGGTCGATGGGGATCTTTTATTGCCTGGTATCTGGACAGAACAGGACATACAGTCACTTTATATGGAAGAAAGAGCTCCTCCCATATACAACAGTTTATAGAAACAAGAAGCAATGGCCTGCTGACGCTGCCGGAATCCATTCAGCTGACATCAGATTTGGATGCAGTTGACAAGGCAGATGTGATCGTCATTTCGATTGCGGCTCAGAGTCTTGACAGCCTGATGACACAGCTGCAGACGATGAAGCTTCAGAATAAGATCTTTGTCCTTTGTATGAAAGGCATAGAGATTGGTACAGGACGGAGACTGTCACAGATTGCTTCAGCGCATCTGGATGTTTCAAACAAAGTGGCTGTATGGATCGGACCGGGGCATGTTCAGGAGTTTTATAACGGTATTCCGAACTGCATGGTGATTGACAGCGAGGACGAACAGGTCAAGAAACAGCTTTTGGAGGCTTTTTCCAGTGATTTGATCCGGTTTTATTATGGACAGGACATGATTGGCAATGAGATTGGTGCTGCTGCCAAGAATGTGATCGGCATTGCCGCAGGGATGCTGGACAGCTTCGGCCTGACAACGCTGAAAGGTGCATTAATGTCCCGGGGAACAAGAGAGATTGCCAGACTTATTGCAGCAATGGGGGGCAATGAACTGTCCGCTTATGGACTGTGCCACCTGGGTGACTATGAAGCTACGGTGTTTTCAAAGTTCAGTCATAATCGTCAGTTTGGCGAGTCTTTTATTAAGGGTGAAGATTATGGACAGCTGGCAGAGGGATATTATACGGTGAAGGCCCTTGTAGAGCTTTCGGAGAGATATCAGGTGGAGCTGCCGATTTCAAAAGCTGTTTATGGTATTTTATATGAGCATGCAGACCCGCGTATGACACTTCATCAGCTTTTTACGCGCAGCCTGAAGAATGAATTCTGATGGGCCCCTTTACAAAAAGCCCTGCATGATTATAACGATTAGAAAATATAGAGGTGTTAGTGTGATTCATACAATCAGAGAATTAATAGAGAATAAAAGCGTACTGATCCTGGGATATGGCCGTGAGGGTCGTTCAAGTTGGCAGCGTATCAAAGAGGCCGGCAGCTACAGTCGGATTGCCATTGCTGATATGAACCATGTTCAACTGGAGGAAGGCCATCCGGCAGAATTGATCTGCGGACCGGATTATCAGAAGTGCCTGGATGATTTTGATGTGGTGTTTAAAAGCCCGGGTATTGTGCTTGAGCGGGATATTCATGATTACCGTTGTGAGATTGTTTCGCAGACAGAATTGTTTTTCAGACGTTTTGGTCGACAGTGCATTGGCATTACAGGAACAAAGGGAAAGAGTACGACCACAACGATGATTTACCATATACTAAAGGAAACCGGACATGACTGTGTGCTGGTGGGCAACATTGGTATACCGATGTTTGATATGCTGGATCAGATCAATGAACAGACACTGATCGTATGTGAGCTTTCCTGTCATCAGCTGGAATATGTCACCTGTGCGCCGCATGTAGGATTGCTCCTGAATATCCATGAGGAACATCTGGATCATTACGGTACGATGGAGAAATATGTGGCAGCCAAAGAGAATATTTACAGACCGCAGAAGTCAGGAGATATTTTGATCTGCAATGTAGATAATCTTCCGGAAGAGGGTTCATACAAAGGCAGACTCATCAAAGTCTGCGATCGGGATGAAGAGGGCCGTGGGACAACTGCGGCGGATGTAACTGTAAGCGGTTCAGTCATTAAAACCAAGAAGCATACTTATCAGATCCCAACGGCGCAGATCAGACTGATCGGTCATCATAATTATGTGGACATTGCCTTTGTTTATGCGGTCTGCGCAATGTATGATATCAGTGATGAGGACTTTTCAAAGGCTTTGATGACCTACCATCCGCTGCCGCACCGTCTGCAGTACATTGGTGAAGCATGCGGTATTCGCTTTTACGATGATTCCATTTCGACAATCTGTGATACAACGATCCAGGCGCTGAAGAGTCTGCCGGATACGGATGCGGTTCTGATCGGAGGTATGGACAGAGGCATTGATTACAGTGAACTGATTCAGTTTTTGTCAGTCTGTGATGTGCCGCATATCATTCTGATGGAAGCAACCGGCAGACGTATTTTTGAGGAAATCGGCAAATATTATCCGGCGTTTAATGGCACAGAACGAATCAAACTGGTTTACCATCTGGATGGAGCGGTTGCTTTAGCCAAGAAGATCTGTCGTCAGGGACATTGCTGTGTGATGTCACCGGCAGCGGCAAGCTATGGTATTTTTAAGAATTTTGAAGCCCGCGGCGAAGCATTTGCTGAACTTGTACGGGAGGGCGTGTAATGTACCGTTATATTCTTTTTGATCTGGATGGCACATTGACGGACCCGAAGGAGGGCATTACAAAATGCGTACAATATGCGCTGCAGTATTTTGGTATTGAGGCGGACACAGAGGATCTGGTGGATTTCATCGGTCCGCCGCTTCTGGAATCATTCCAGAAATATTATCAGTTGGATGATGCCCAGGGACATATGGCCCTTAAGAAGTATCGTGAGCGTTTTAAAGATATCGGCATTTTTGAAAATGGCGTTTATCCCGGCATTCATACACTGCTGTCAGACTTGAAGAAGCAGGGGCGAAGCATTGCCCTGGCAACTTCGAAGCCGGAGGTTTATGCCCGACGTATCCTTGATAAATACGAATTGATGCCGTATTTTGATGTGGTGGTGGGAAGCGAAATGGATGGGCGGCGAACGGATAAAGGCGAAGTTATTACGGAAGTGCTCAGACAGCTGCAGGTCGCTGATGGACAGAGGCAGGAAGTTCTGATGATCGGTGACAGACTGCATGATATGATCGGTGCAGGAAAGAATCATGTTGACAAATTGGGCGTATATTACGGATATGCACATGAAGGGGAACTGGAGGAAGCCGGAGCTGATTATACGGTTTGTACAGTTGAGGAATTGTATGATTTCTTTAAGGCACATTAGAAAAGTGTTCGGAGTATTTGGGACTGACTGAATATTTTCGGGAAAGGCAGGGAAAGGCCTTGGATAAGGTATATGAGAAGGCGTACGAGAAAGTCATTGATTATATTGAGAGCAATATTCTGGACGGCCATTTTGAAGTAGGAGATAAGCTTCCCTCTGAGCGGGAATTATCTCAGATGCTGTCTGTCAGCAGGAATTCCGTCAGGGAGGGAATTCGTATTCTTGAGGTCATCGGTGTGATTTCCAGTCAGCACGGCATCGGCAATTACATTGCAGATCATTTTGATAAGACCCTTGTTCAGGTGATGACCATGATGTATGCCCTTGAGAAGATGACATACAATGAGATCCGTGAATTCCGCTATGCGGTGGAGTTTCAGGCAGTTGTACTGGCAATGGACAATATTTCACATGAACAGATAGAAAAGCTGAAGGCGAATCTTGAGATGCTGGAGAACAGTGCGGATGAGGAAGAACAGGTGATGAGTGATAAGATGATCCATTATACGATTGTGGAGGCTTCGGGCAATCGTCTGGTCATGGCTAATTATCTGGCATTGGCCAAGATTATGGACAATTTTATCCGTGAGACAAGGTCCAAGATCATGACTAATGAACGCAAATCGATGACATTTCAGGGCATACACAGACATCTTGTGGAGGCCATCTTCAATCGTGATCTGGAGCTTGGCAAAAGAGCATTAGATGAACATTTTGTTTATATTTGTAAAAATATGGACACTTAAGTCCGGGAAACGTTGAATTCTGCAAGTCAACAAAGAGTCAACAAGAGGCCAAGCAAAACGGTAGACAAAAGAAGGAGAACATTATATAATATTTATATCAACTGGTAGTACCAGTTGGAGACGCGAATGCGTCATATCTCCTTAATTGATTGAATCAAGTTGTATCTTGCCGGGTTCAACGAAATGCAACGGAATAAGGATGTTTTTCTTTTTGAAAAAGAGCCATTGCAAAATAAAGAGGTGTATTTTGTAATAGCTCTTTTTTTCTGCTCTTTTTTTTCATACTTTTAAAAAGTTTGCCTACTGCAGGTCAATTATGCTATAATGAAATGGATTATGCTATTTGCGTAGCAGTCTGAATGTAAGGGCGGTGAATATGGCAGTTTATATAGATGTGATTGTGGATATATCCGTGAACAGTCTGGATCGTATTTTTCAATACAGGGTACCGGAGGAACTGTTGGATGCGGTGAAGGTGGGCTGTCAGGTCAATGTGCCTTTCGGAAGCGGTAATCGGAGACGGCAGGCCTATGTCATTGGCGTGGATACCGTGTTGGCTTATGATGCGTCGAAGATCAAGGATATTTTGGGAGTGACGAAAGCACCGGCGGCAACAGGACAGCTGATTGCGCTGGCAGACTGGATGCACGAACGATATGGCTGTACGATGGCACAGGCGCTGAAGACGGTTCTGCCTGTCAAGAAGTCAGTGAAGGAAGTGAAAAGGACAGCCTACTTCCTTACAGACAGGGAGGGCGCGCAGCAGCTTCTTGAGAAAAGCAGGAAGAGTAGGCGCGAGAAGGCCAGGGTCAGGCTTCTGGAGGCGATGCTGAAGGAAGGATGTATGTCGAAGGAAACCGTGACCGGGGTACTGCAGATTTCAGCATCAACGATGAAATCAATCCTTCAAACCGGCGTTATCAGAGAGGAGACCTCGCAGGTGTACAGGAATCCTGTGAGACAGAGACTTGACGGCTGGCAGGAAGTGTGCCTGAATGATGAACAGATGAATGCTGTGGCATCCATCTGGCAGAATGCGGCCATTTGCCGTGAACACTGGAGCAGAGAGCAGGGAATGCATCTTTTATATGGTATTACAGGCAGCGGTAAGACAGAGGTTTATATGGCCCTGATGGAGAAAGTTCTGAATGAGGGTAGGCAGATTATTGTACTGATTCCCGAGATTTCACTGACGCTGCAGACTGTTTCGAGATTTTATGCCCGATTCGGCAGTCAGATTGCCGTGATGAATTCCAGACTTTCAGCCGGAGAACGGTATGATCAGTATATGCGGGCCAAAAGGGGGGAAGCCTCTGTCATGATTGGCCCGCGTTCAGCTCTGTTTACGCCTTTTGACAGATTAGGGCTTATTATTATTGATGAGGAGCATGAATCTGCGTATCAGAGTGAGATAGTGCCGAGATATCAGGCAGCGGAAGTGGCGGCCAGAAGGGCTGAGATGTCCGGTGCCCTGGTTGTTCTTGGATCGGCGACCCCTTCTGTGGCGGTCTATCAGAAGGCCCGGGAGGGAATGATCGGTCTGCACAGGCTGACCCAGCGGGCCAGGACGGGCAGCCGCCTTCCGGATGTGAAGGTGGTGGATTTGAGAGAGGAATTCCGAATGAAGAACAGAGGCATTCTCAGTCAGTCTCTGCATGAAGCCATGGATGCATGTTTAAAGCGCGGCGATCAGATGATGCTTTTTTTAAACCGACGAGGGTATGCAGGCTTTGTTTCGTGCAGAAGCTGCGGTTATGTGGTGAAATGCAGACATTGTGATGTGTCTATGACAGTGCATCATCATACCCTGTTGAAATGCCACTACTGCGGCAGTGAACAGCCAATGCCCAGAGTGTGTCCTTCCTGCGGTTCACCCTATATTGCCGGTTTCGGTGTCGGAACACAGAAGGTGGAGGAGTTTGTACAGAAGGAATTTCCGAAAGCCCGTATCCTTCGGATGGACAGGGATACTACATCAGGCAAGGATGACATGGGCAGGATCCTGCAGACTTTTTCGGAGGGCGGTGCGGATATTCTGATCGGTACCCAGATGATTGTCAAAGGACATGATTTTGCCAATGTGACACTGGTTGGTATTCTGGCTGCTGATCTGTCTCTGTTTGCAGGGGATTATCAGTCCTCGGAGCGAACATTTCAGCTGCTGACCCAGGCGGCGGGAAGAGCCGGAAGGGGAGACAGGCCCGGAGAGGTTATTATCCAGACTTATCAGCCGGAGCATTATTGTATACAGACAGCGGCGGCGCAGGATTATGACAGTTTTTATAGCCAGGAAATCCGATTCAGGCAGATGCTGCATTATCCGCCGGACAGGCAGATGATGGTGATGCTTGCCGAAGGTGAGCATGATCAGCAGACAGGACAGGCAGTTCAGAAGCTTCGTGAAATCGCCGGAGAGGCAGATTTTGAAGCGGTAGAGTTTATCGGCCCTTCCAGAGCCGGTATTGCAAAGGCGAAAGATCTGTACAGATACACAATGTACATGAAACATCAAGACATCAAAGAACTGATGCGGCTCAGGGATTTTCTGGAAGGATATCTGAAATGGTCACAGCAGTTCTCAAATATATATTTTACTTTTGATATACGTGAGTCATAGGCGGCGGTTTGTGACAGTACAAAAAATGACAAATGAAGCAGTTAAGAAGGAGTGTTAAAATGGCAATTAGAAAATTACGTTATGAAGGTGACCCTGTTCTTGGTAAGGTTTGCAAGGAAGTCAAGGAGATGACACCGCATCTGAAAGAATTGGTGCAGGATATGCTTGAGACAATGTACGCAGCAGAAGGTGTCGGCCTGGCTGCACCTCAGGTAGGCGTTCTTCGCCGTATTGCAGTGATTGATGTGGGTGAAGGCCCATATGTTTTTGTGAATCCGAAGATTGTTGAGACAGCCGGTGAGCAGATTGGTGATGAAGGATGTCTGAGTGTCCCGGGCAAGAGCGGTACTGTTCGCAGACCGGAATATGTGAAGACAGTGGCCTTTGATGCGGATATGAATCCGATTGAGGTGGAGGGACATGGCCTTTTCGCAAGAGCGATGTGTCATGAATTTGATCATCTGGACGGTCATTTGTACCTTGAAAAGGTAGAGGGCCCGCTTAATGAAGTGAGCTATGCAGACGAAGACGAGAATTAGGAGGCAGAATGATGAAAGCGGTATTTATGGGAACACCTGATTTTGCAGTGCCGACACTGCAGAAGATGGTTGATATGGGAATTGAGATAACAGCAGTTGTGACCCAGCCGGATAAGGCAAAAGGCCGCGGCAAGAAAGTCATTTATTCACCGGTCAAGGAATGTGCTCTGGCCCATGATCTTCCGGTTTATCAGCCGGTCCGCATCAAGAAGGATCCTGAATTTATTCAGACACTGCGAGATATGGCACCGGATGTGATTGTTGTTGTTGCATTTGGACAGATCCTGTCAAAAGAAGTCCTGGATATTCCGAGACTGGGCTGTGTGAATGTCCATGCATCCCTGCTTCCGAAGTTCCGCGGTGCGGCACCGATCCAGTGGGCGATCATTGACGGCGAGAAAGTGACAGGTGTGACAACCATGCTGATGGATGTTGGTCTGGATACAGGTGATATGCTGCTGAAGACAGAAGTATCTGTGGATGCCAAAGAAACCGGCGGCAGCCTGCATGATAAGCTGGCGGCAGCAGGCGGTGAACTGCTTGAGAGAACATTGATCGGCCTGGAAGCCGGAACAATCGTACCTGAGAAGCAGGATGACAGTCAGGCCGGTGAATACGCACGTATGCTTGACAAGGAATTGGGGCATATTGATTTTAATCAGCCGGCCGTTGTGATTGAACGACTGATCCGCGGTCTGAATCCTTGGCCGAGTGCTTATACGTATATTGACGGTAAGACATTAAAGATCTGGGAAGCAGAAGTACTGGACAGAAACTATGGCTGTGAATACGGTGAAGTGGCGGAAGTGACCAGAAACAGTCTGATCATCCAGACCGGTATCGGTGCGCTCTCCGTGAAGAGTGTACAGCTGGAAGGAAAGAAACGTATGGATATTTCAGCTTTCCTGAATGGCTATACCATTGAAAAAGGCACCCGCATGGATTTTGAGAATGAAACAAATGAATAATAAGTCTGACAATAAAAATGAATAAGACAGAATGGAAGTGACAGAATGTATTATCCAATGTATGTTGATCCGACATATATTTTGATTATTATCGGAGTGCTGTTGTCTCTGGCAGCTTCCACAAAGGTGAAATCTACTTTTGGAAGATATTCCCAGGTACGTTCTTTGAGCGGATTGACAGGCGCTCAGACAGCCGAGCGCATCCTGCGTCAGGCAGGAATCTATGATGTAGGTATTGCAAGGGTTTCCGGAGATCTGACCGATCATTATGATCCCTCTTCAAAGACGCTGCGTCTGTCGGATTCTGTATATGGCTCCACCAGTGTGGCTGCGGTCAGCGTGGCAGCCCATGAGTGCGGTCATGCGATCCAGCATCAGAATAATTATGTCCCGCTTAAGATTCGAGGTGCTCTGGTGCCTATTGCCAACTTTGGTGCCGGTATCAGCTGGCCTCTGATTGTCATCGGTATTCTGATGGGAGGAAGCAGCCTTCTGATCAATATCGGTATCTGGATGTTTGTAGCGGTGGTTGCATTTCATCTGGTGACACTTCCGGTGGAATTCAATGCATCTTCCAGAGCATTGAAGATTATGGAATCTTCAGGTATTCTGCATGGGGATGAGAATCGCTATGCCAAAGAAGTACTGGGAGCAGCGGCATTGACTTATGTGGCAGGTGCAGCGTCTATGATTCTGCAGCTTTTGCGTCTGCTGATTCTGACAGGGGCTTTCAGAGGAAACGATGATGAACGGTAAAGGAGTTTTATATGGCAGATAATATCAATACACGCGCCATTGTTTATGATATGCTGATGAGCGTAGAGAAGGAGAATACGCCTTCACATCTTCTTTTATCCCAGACATTGATGAAGTATCAGTATCTGGATAAGAGGGACAGAGCGTTTATCAGCAGACTTTTCAGAGGAACATTGGAATATGAGATTTTTCTTGACGGTGTTATCCGGCAGTTTTCCAGTGTACGTCTGAATAAGATAAAGCCGCCGATTAAAGCCATCCTCAGAATGTCTGTTTATCAGATACTGAAGATGGATCATATTCCGGATGCGGCGGCCTGCGACGAGGCTGTGAAGCTGACGAGGAAAAGAGGACTTAAGAATCTGTCGGGTTTTGTGAATGGTGTTTTGAGAAATATTTCCCGAAATAAAGAGGTTATTCATTATCCTGATCCCGAAAAAACACCGGCAGCCTACATTTCCATGCGATATTCCGTGCCGGAATGGCTGGCCAAAATGTGGATTCGTGATTATGGCTTTGAGATGACGGCAGAGATGGGGCAGGCGATGCTGGATGACCAGAAAACGACGGTACGCGTGCGTGACAGTCAGAATATGGCAGCGGTGAAAGAAGCATTGCGGTCAGAGGGACTGCATATAGAAGAAGGATGCATGCTTCCGGAAGCCCTCCATCTATCGGGATATGATTACCTTGGCAATGTTGGTCCTTTTGCAGACGGACGTATAACTGCCCAGGATGAGAGTGCGATGCTGGCAGCTGTGGCTGCCGGAATTGCCGGCGGGGAATCGATTATTGATGTCTGCGCGGCCCCGGGCGGTAAAAGCATGCATATGGCGGATATTTTAAAGGGCAGCGGACAGGTATCTGCAAGAGATCTGACAGAGGCAAAAGTTTTAAAGATTCAGGAAAATCTTAAGCGTACCGGATTAAAGAATGTTTCGGCAGAAGTGAAGGATGCCCTTGTGTTTTATCCGGAAGATGCACAGAAAGCAGATATTGTTATGGCAGACCTGCCATGCTCGGGGCTGGGTGTCATGGGAAGAAAAGCGGATATCAAGCGTTCGGTGACACCTGAGAAGATAACTGCTTTGGCAGCGCTTCAGAGGGAGATTCTGTCGGTTGTACAACACTATGTCAAACCGGGCGGTGTACTGGTTTACAGTACATGCACAGTATCAAAAGCAGAGAATGAAGAGAATATGCAGTGGTTTGAGGAACATTTTCCGTTCGGTCTGGAGAGCCTGGATGCATATGTACCTGAAAAGGTCCGCAATGAACATACGAAAGCAGGTTGGATTCAGATCCTTCCGGGACAGTATCAGTCGGATGGCTTTTTTATTGCAAGATTCAGGTGTAGCCGGGATGAAGGAGCAGAGTGATGAGTGACAAAACAGATATCAAATCAATGACACTTTCGGAGCTGGAAGTTTTTACGACAGAAGTAATGGGTGAAAAGAAGTTCCGTGCCAAACAGATTTATGAATGGATGCATGTGCGTCTGGCGGATTCCTTCGATGAAATGACCAATTTGTCCAAGGATTTGCGTCAGAAGCTTTCAGAACAGTGTGTGTTGACACATCTTGAAATGGTTGAAAAGTACGTTTCGGCCATAGATGGTACGGCGAAATACCTTTTTAAACTGTCTGATGACAGAATTATCGAGAGTGTTCTCATGCATTATAAACACGGCAATTCAGTATGTATTTCTTCACAGGTTGGATGTCGGATGGGGTGCCGTTTCTGCGCATCGACACTGGGTGGCCTTGAACGGCAGATGCTGGCATCGGAAATGCTGGATGAAATTTATCAGATCCAGAAGGATTCCGGTGAACGTGTATCTAATGTGGTTGTTATGGGAACAGGGGAACCGCTGGACAATTTCGATGCCCTTGTGCGGATGATCGATATTCTGACCCATGCACCGGGACTGGATATCAGTCAGAGAAATGTAACTGTCTCTACATGCGGACTTGTGCCGAAGATTTATGAACTGGCGGATTTGAAACTGCAGATCACGCTGGCGATTTCACTGCATGCAGTGAATGATGAGAAACGTCGTGAACTGATGCCGATTGCCAATACATATAGTATAGAAGAAATTTTAAAAGCATGCCGTTATTATTACAGTCAGACCAACAGAAGGATTACGTTTGAGTACAGTCTTGTCAAAGGTGTGAATGACAGCAGGGAAGATGCTAAAGCGCTGGCTGCGCTGCTGGAGGGCATCAACTGCCATATTAATCTCATACCGGTGAACCCGATTGAAGAAAGAAGCTACAGACAGACAGAGGCAGATGCTGTCCTCAAATTTAAAAATATGCTTGAAAAATATGGAAGAAATGTTACTATAAGAAGGGAAATGGGCAGAGATATACAGGCTGCCTGTGGACAATTAAGAAAGAAATATATGGAACAGTCAGGAGAGAAGGAGGGATAATATGCAGGCATATGCCGGAACAGATATTGGCTGCGTGAGGACGATGAATCAGGATGGATATTTCTGTTCAACAACTCCTATAGGGCCATTTCCGAATTTGTTTATTGTTGCAGATGGAATGGGAGGGCATCAGGCCGGTGATTATGCCTCCAGATATGCCATTGAGACATTCCTTGATTATATCAGACACACGGAGAACCGCAATCTGATCCGTGTGATGGATGAGGGCATCGCTGAGGCAAACCGCAAGGTTCTGGAGAAGTCTTTTGAGAACGAAGAGCTTGCGGGAATGGGAACGACGATGGTTGTTGCCTTCGCAGAGGACGGACAGCTCTATGTGGCCAATGTAGGTGACAGCAGACTGTATTTGATCAGTCATGAGATTAATCAAGTGACAGAAGATCATTCCTATGTGGCAGCGATGATGCGAGCCGGTGAATTGACAGAAGAGCAGGCAAGGAATCATCCGGAGAAGAATGTGATTACCAGAGCCATCGGTGTGGCCTGGGAAGTAAAGGCAGATTTTTTTGAAGTGGATTTAAAGCCCGGGGACAAGGTGATGATGTGCTCGGACGGATTGTCCAATATGGTTGAGGATCAGCGTTTATATGATGTTATTTCTTCGAATAGTGTAGAAGATTCAGTCAGGATACTTATAGATGAAGCAAAGGAAAATGGCGGCTATGACAATATTACTGTTATTGTTATTGAGCCCCGGATTGAGGAGGTGAACGAATGTTAATTCCAGGCAGTTATCTGATTAACAGATATGAGATTATTATGAAAATCGGCTCCGGCGGTATGGCTGATGTCTACAAGGCGAAGGACCATGTCCTGAACAGGCTGGTTGCGATTAAGGTTTTGAAACAGGAATACAGTACCGATGCAACATTCGTTAAGAAATTCAGGGTGGAAGCCCAGTCCGCAGCAGGTTTATCTCATCCGAACATTGTGAATGTATATGATGTTGGGGAAGATGACGGCGTTTATTTCATTGTTATGGAATTGGTTCAGGGAATTACACTGAAGAATTATATTGATATGAAGGGCAAGCTGGATATCAGAGAAGCATTGAATATTTCTGTTCAGATCGCTTCCGGCCTCAGTGCGGCCCATGAGAATAGAATTATTCACAGAGATATCAAGCCCCAGAATATTATTATGTCCCGTGACGGCAAGGTGAAGGTGACAGACTTCGGTATTGCGAAGGTGGCGGATTCGACAACTGTGACGACAACGGCAGCAGGTACCGTTCATTATATTTCACCGGAACAGGCCAGGGGCGGTTACAGCGATGAACGAAGTGATATTTATTCCCTTGGTATTACTATGTACGAAATGGTGACCGGACGTGTGCCTTTTGAAGGGGAGACCAATGTGGCGGTGGCATTGATGCATATTCAGAGCGAAATTACACCACCGAGACAGTTGGAACCATCCATTCCGGTCAGCTTTGAGAAGATCATTCTGAAGTGTACCCAGAAGAAGCCGGAGAGAAGATATGCGTCAGCCAGAGAACTGATTGCTGATCTGAGAAAGGTACTGACTCATCCGGACGGCGAGTATGTTGTAATTCCGGGGGCTATTCCTCAGGGCAGAACCATTGTGATGAACGACAATGATATTGATTCTCTGAAAGCGGCTTCACTGCGTAAAAACTTCGGTACGAAACCGGAAGAGACCTATGTGGAGGAACCGGAAGAGGGGGAAGAAGAAAAGCCGGTGCAGAAGCCGGTACAGAAAAAACGCCCTGTGAAGAAGAAAGACATCGAAGAGGATAATGATGATTTTGATAAAGATGAAGAGGATGATGATGACGAAGAGGTGAATCCGGCACTCAGTAAAGTGATGATGGCCTTGGGTATCGGCGGTTTCATTATACTGGCTGTGATTATTTTCTTTATTATCGGTCATGCGGCAGGCTTCTTTGGCGGCAGCGGCAGTCTTTTTGGTCACAAGAACAAAGATACATCAACGGAATCTATCTCAACAGAATCGGTTTCTGATACATCTTCTGACACAAGCACAGCCGGTGAGCGTGTGACAGTTCCGGATTTGTCCAAGATGACAGAGGATGAGGCAAAAGCCGCACTGAAAAAGCTGAGACTGGGCGTGAATGTTCAGACGGGTACTTCGGATGATGTTCCGGAGGGACAGGTCTATGATCAGTCTCCGGCAGCAGGTACAAAGGTAGATGTGCATACACAGGTGACGATTAATATCAGCAGCGGTAAGGAAAAATTCTCTCTGGATGATGTGACGGGCATGCAGTATCAGCAGGCACAGGCACAGCTTGAGAATGATGGTCTGGTCGTCAGCCTTGAATTTGATTACAGTGATTCTGTTGGTTCCGACATGGTTATCAGTACGTCGCCAGAGGCCGGCAGTCAGGTGGTTAAAGGTGATACGATTACCATCACTGCAAGCAAAGGCAAAGAAACGAAAACGACAATTGTGCCGAATCTGCTTGGTCATAATATTGATGATGCTATTCAGATGATCAAGGATGCCGGATTGACTTACAATGGCAAGTCCAGTGATTACAGCGACAGCTATAGTGAGAACCAGGTTATGAATCAGAGCATCAGTGCAGGAAAAACAGTTGATGAGGGTACTACCATCAGTCTGACAGTCAGTCTTGGAAGTCGGGTGACTTCTTATTCTGCAAGTATTCCGATCGAGAGCCCGTTTGGACGTGATATTACAGACGGTGACGGTAATACGGATGTTTATGACAGCGGACAGGTGACAGTTGTTGTATACAAGCCGGATGGTTCAAGTGAAACCGTCTACGATCAGAATACATCAGAAGGCAGTCTGCCTGGCTCAGTGAGTACAACAAGTACAGCATCCGGCAGCGGTACAGTCTATGTTTATCTGAACGGTGTTCAGGTGAGCAGCTATAGTGTGGATTTTGAGTAATGACAGGTCTTTAATTTTAAGAGGATGATATGAAGGGCAAGATTATTAAGGGTATTGCCGGATTTTATTACGTTCATGTCAATGGAAAGGGCATCTATGAATGCAAGGCCAAGGGAATCTTTCGGAACAGGAAGATCAAACCTCTTGTAGGCGATGATGTTTTCCTTGACAGTCTGGACGAGAACGGTATGAAAGGCAATATAATAGAGATTCTTCCCCGGAGAAATGCACTGATCCGACCGGCATCGGCGAATGTGGATCAGGCGATGATCATTTTTGCAGCGGCACAGCCGGCCCCGAATCTGGGGCTGCTGGACCGCTTTTTGCTCATGATGGAGAGGCAGGAGCTGCCGACCATTATTTGCTTTAATAAGCAGGAACTGATCAGCGGAGAAGAACTGGACAGGTTATGCAGCATTTATCGCGGCAGCGGATGCAAAGTGCTGACGGTCAGTGTGAAACAACAGGAAGGATTGGATCAGATCAGGAAGATACTGGATGGCAGAACAACGGTCATGGCAGGACCTTCCGGTGTTGGCAAGTCCTCTATGACTAATGCTATGTATCCGGATGCAGAGATGGCAACCGGGGCTGTCAGCGAGAAGATTAAGCGCGGACGGCATACGACAAGACATTCGGAATTATTTTCCATAGGGAACGATACGTATCTCATGGATACACCGGGCTTCAGTACGCTCTATCTGGAAGGATGGGAGAAGGAAGATCTGAAGTATTATTATCCGGAATTTGAAGCTTATTTTGAACATTGCCGTTTTAATGGATGCAATCATTTAAGTGAGCCGGATTGTGCGGTCAAAGAAGCGGTTGCAGTTGGTGAGATCAGCAGCGAACGATATGAGAATTATAAGTTATTTTATGAAGAACTGGCGAGTCAGAGGAGGTACTGATTATGTACGAATTAAAGTTATCACCGTCGATTTTATCAGCGGATTTTGGCAGATTAGGAGAAGATATCAAAACAGCCGATCAGGCTGGCGCGGATTACATCCACATTGATGTCATGGATGGTGCCTTTGTACCGAATATTTCTTTTGGTATTCCTGTTATCAAGAGCATTCGTAAGTGCAGCGATAAGGTGTTTGATGTGCACCTGATGATCGAGCATCCGGACCAGCTGATCCCGGAATTTGCCAAGGCCGGTGCAGATATTATTGTTGTTCATGCGGAAGCCTGCAAGCATCTTCACAGAACCATTCAGTTGATCCACAGTCTTGGGGTAAAAGCCGGTGTCGCTTTGAATCCGGCAACACCTTTGTCGGTACTTGATTATGTACTTGAAGATCTGGACATGATTCTGCTGATGACAGTGAATCCGGGATTTGGCGGACAGAGCTATATTCCTGCGATGACAGAGAAGATCCGTACACTGCGTCATATTCTGGAGGAGAAAGGTCTTCAGACCGATATTGAAATTGATGGCGGTGTGGATACAAAGAATCTGCGTATGGTGATTGAGGCCGGTGCCAATGTGCTTGTATCTGGTTCGAAGATTTTTGGCGGAGATATTGCTGAAAATGTTCATCAGTTTAAAGCTATCATGGCAGAGTATACGAAATAGGCAGGATAGAGCATGCGAATTTTGATTATTACAGGGGGCAGAATTGATGAGGATTTTGCCCTCTCATTATTAGAAAAAGAAAAATTTGAGCATATGATCGTGGTGGATGGTGCCCTTGCTTTTTGGGACAAAGTGGAGAAAAATCCTGATATAACATGCCATTTTGATCATCTGGTGGGAGACTTCGATACGATATCACCGGAAATTCTCAAAAAATATCTGGACAGAGAGGATATTGAAGTCCATCGTTTTAATCCGGAAAAAGATTATACGGATACAGATATTGCATTAAAACTGGCAATCCATCTGACAAAAAGTGAAACCGGCAAAGCAGATGCAAAGTCCGAAATCTGGCTTCTGGGGGCTACCGGTACAAGGGCAGATCATATGCTGGCCAATATGCAGCTGCTGGCTCAGACAAGGGCAGCAGGTGTGGACGGGGTGATTGTGGATAAAAACAACAAAATCCGTCTGCTGGAAGGCAATTATACACTGAAGAGGGAAGCGCAGTTCGGCGATTTTGTATCCCTTATTCCGGTCACACAGGCATTAAAGGGCGTTACGCTGCGCGGTTTCAAATACCTTCTGGATGGGCATACCACGTATTGGGGAGAAAGCCTTTGCGTCAGCAATGAGCTGGAAGCAGAAGAGGGCTATATCAGCATTGAAGAGGGGCTGGCATTCCTTATAGAAAGCCGTGATTAAAAAATGTCGCACCCAGAATAAAATGGGTGCGGCATTTTTATTGCAAATGGTGTTCCATGAAGAAGTTGAAGATGGATCCGTTGTTCATCT
The DNA here is from genome assembly GCF_040096555.1 of Coprococcus intestinihominis. Taxonomy (NCBI): domain Bacteria; kingdom Bacillati; phylum Bacillota; class Clostridia; order Lachnospirales; family Lachnospiraceae; genus Coprococcus; species Coprococcus intestinihominis. The sequence continues at coordinate 21,354 of NZ_JBBMEK010000004.1, forward strand.
TAAATGCTTCCAGGATAACGTCATCGACGATGTTTTCAGATGAGGCATCCCGCTCAGCCAACAGGTTCTTGATGACAGGGATAAAGGAGAACCAGAGTATCGGGCTGTAGTAGTTGATAGATGTGATATCATAGTTGATCTTCTGGGAAAGCTCTTCTCCGATGGCCAGAATGGATTTTTTATACTGGTGCATATCATCGTTCAATTCATGGATATATTGGTAGCCGTAAAAGTTCAGTTTGGCAACAAGACGCTGTTGGCTGAAGATGGCAGGATCCTGAATGACGGTAAAGTGGTATTTGTCAGCGACCTGTGCAACCATTTCCTGAATGAGTTCGCTTTTGTTGGCGAAAGCAGTGAGAGATTCTTTGTTGATATCTGTCTTGAGAATCTTCTCGACTTTGTTCATGCTCTGGTTGTAGAGGGTAATTTCATAGCGGATGGCCTCAAATTCTTCATCCAGAATTTCAAGTGTACCGGCCAGACGGTTCAGTTTGCGCTTGATATCCATCGGCGGTTCGTAGTAGGACTTGTAACCGAGACCATGTTCAACCTCAGCCCATGCATGCTGCAGGACGGTTCTCAGCTGAATCTCAAATCGGATATCCTGGTACTTCTGGTATTCTACAAGCTTGCAGCGTTCGTCTGTGAATTTCACAACCATATGGACAGAGTTATAACCGAATTCAATGCGGTTGTGCTTGCTTTTCTTACGTTTATCGACAATCTCACAGACTTCAAAAGTGTCTTCCAGCAGCTCAAGAATGCGTTCTACATCCGATTCAAAAAGAGTCAGAATACGACATCCGAGAATATCCGTGATATCTTCAAGATGCTGATATTTGTCCTTGGAGATAATTTTGTTGCGAAGGGCCTGCTCAGACTTGATCCTGAGGGACATAGTAGAAATCTTGATGTGGTTGGCTTCGATCAATGTATTGATAATATCTTCCACATCATGCTGCATTTTTTTATAGACATCAACGTGTTGATAATATTCACTCATAATGGTATCTAAAGTATGAATCATCGTTTATTTCTCCATATATTTAAATATAATTTGGTATAGATTAAATAATCGTAACTGTTCAGAGCTAACCTCCAAGATGCTACGCATTTCGTTGGTGTGGCGTATCCGCCAAATAAAATTTCAAAAACAGCCTTAAAAATGCAAGCATTTTATACCTGTTTTTTGAAATTTTGCTTGGCTCTGAACAGTTACAAATAATCCAATATATTCTAACATAAAATGAGATAAAAATCTATGATAAAATGGCAGATTGCACAATTACTTAAAAGAGTATACTTTTTAATCATTGATGACATTTATAATTTGCCTGATGGGCAGAGGTTTGACATTTGATTACCGGATGAGAATAATTGTTGAATTTGGCAGTTATCTGCTTTATAATAAAAAGGAAAATTGAAAGAATAGAGAATAATGGCAGTGCGAACGTGCCTACTGTCAATTACTAATTTTATATATTTATTGAGCAATAAACATGTTTCGAAATGTCAAAATAAATGAGGTGTTTTATGAGTTACGCAGATCAGGTATTTATTAATATGTGCCGGGATATCCTTGATAACGGCTGCAGTACAGAAGGTGAGAAGGTGCGGCCGAAGTGGGAAGACGGCAGTTATGCTTATACAATGAAGAAGTTTGGTGTGGTGAACCGTTATGATTTATCCAAGGAATTTCCGGCGCTGACCCTCCGCAAGACGGCCATCAAGAGCGCCACGGATGAGATGCTGTGGATCTGGCAGCGCAAATCCAACAATATCCATGATCTGAACAGTACGGTCTGGGATGAATGGGCGGATGAGAACGGTTCCATCGGCAAGGCTTATGGTTATCAGATGGGTGTAAAGCATCAGTACAAAGAGGGCATGATGGATCAGGTGGACAGAGTGATCTATGATCTGAAGAACAATCCTTACAGCCGCCGTATCATGACGAATATTTATGTGCATCAGGATCTTCATGAAATGAATCTTTATCCGTGTGCTTACAGCATGACTTTTAATGTGACAAAGAAGCCGGGGGATGACAAACTGGTGCTGAATGCCATTCTGAATCAGCGCTCCCAGGATGTGCTGGCAGCCAACAACTGGAATGTGGTACAGTATTCCGTGCTGATGCATATGCTGGCACAGGTGTGTGATATGCAGGTGGGTGAACTGGTGCATGTGATTGCGGATGCCCATATTTATGACAGACACATTCCGCTGATTGAGGAACTGATCAGCAGAGAGACCCATCCGGCACCAATATTCAAATTAAACCCAGATATTAAGAACTTCTATGATTTTACAACAAAGGACATCACGATTGAGAATTATGTGACCGGTCCGCAGATTAAGAATATTCCGATCGCGGTTTAGGAGGAAATAGAATGAATTTGATTGTTGCAGTAGATAAGAACTGGGGCATTGGTTATCAGAATAAGCTTTTGAACAGTATTCCGGAAGATATGAAGTATTTCAGAGAGACAACGACGGGCAAGGTTGTTGTGATGGGACGCAAGACACTGGAGAGTTTTCCGAATGGGCTGCCTTTGAAGAACAGAACGAATATTGTTATAACAGGAGATCATACTTACAAGGCCAAAGATGCCATTATTGTGCACAGTATTGAGGAAGCATTGGAAGAATTGAAGAAATATGACAGCAACGATATTTATGTCATTGGTGGGGAGAGTATTTACCGTCAGCTGCTGCCGTATTGCGATGTGGCCCATGTGACATGCATGGATTACACGTATCAGGCGGACACCTGGTTTCCGAATCTGGATGAGGACAAAGACTGGGTTGTAGCGGCCGACAGCGAGGAAAGAACGTACTTTGACTTGGAATATTGCTTCAAAATGTACGTTCGCAAGACAAAATTAAAAGAAATTGTTGATTTATTGAAATAATAAGTCTATAATTGGTTCGTTGAGGGATATTTTATTTACGAATGGAGGAATTTCTAATGGAAAAGAAAAACCTTGACTGGAAGCATATCGGTTTTGCATATCATACAACAGATTATAGATATGTAGCTGATTATAAAGATGGTAAATGGCAGGAAGGATATATGTCAGATTCTCCGAATATTGTTCTGAATGAATGCGCGGGTATTATGCAGTATTGTCAGGAAGTATTCGAAGGTCTGAAGGCATATGAGACAGCAGACGGAAGAATCGTTACATTCCGTTCTGATCTGAATGCTGATCGTATGTATCATTCTGCAGAGCGTATGGAGATGCCGCCTTTCCCGAAGGAAAGATTTATTGAGGCTGTTGAGAAGGTTGTCAAGGCTAATGAAGCATGGGTACCACCTTATGGCAGCGGTGCAACACTTTACTTAAGACCATACATGTATGCATCAAGCCCTGTTATTGGTGTTAAGCCGGCTGAGGAATACCAGTTCAGATTGTTTGCGACACCTGTAGGTCCTTACTTCCATGAAGGCGCTAAGCCAATTACAATCTGTGTCAGTGATTTCGACCGTGCTGCTCCTAAGGGTACAGGCCATATCAAAGCCGGCCTGAATTATGCAATGAGCCTGCATGCCAATGTAACCGCTCATGCTAATGGATTTGACGAGAATCTTTTCCTTGATCCGGGTACAAGAACATATGTAGAGGAAACAGGCGGTGCCAACTTCCTGTTTGTTACAAAGGATAATGAAGTCGTAACACCTCTTTCTGATTCCATTCTTCCTTCAATCACAAGACGTTCACTTGTTTATGTTGCAGAACATTATCTTGGCCTTAAAGTTACAACAAGAAAAGTCAGACTGGACGAGTTAAAGGATTTTGCAGAATGCGGTCTTTGCGGTACTGCAGCTGTTATCTCCCCTGTCGGCAAGGTTGTCGACCATGGTAAGGAGATCTGCTTCCCAAGCGGTATGGAGAAGATGGGACCTATTACCCAGAAGTTATATGATACATTAACAGGTATTCAGTATGGTAAGATCGAAGCACCTGAAGGCTGGATCCACGAGATTATGTAATTCATTGAACGCATAAGATAAAAGATTGCTGTATTTCATTTCGGTGGCATACGGCAGTCTTTTTCTTTTTTAATTGATATAATTTGCCATGGAGAAAAACCCCCGGCTATTGACTTTTGGGTACAGGTGTATTATAGTGTTCCTAGAAAGGAATACCAGGTGATAGTAAGATGTCTTATATTGAAGATCTGATGCAGTTTGGTCTCACAAGGCAGGAAGCTGCCATTTATTATGCACTGCTGTCAGAAGGCATGATGACCGGCTATGAGGCAGCCAAGGTATCCGGCGTATCCAGATCAAATGCATACACGGCATTGGCGGCACTGGTTGATAAGGGGGCTGCTCATGTGGCCGAGGGAACGCCGACACATTATGTACCGGTGGATCCGGAGGAATTTTGCGGCAGTAAGCTGGACTATTTGAAACTTTTGTCTGTGCGGCTTGTAGAAGAACAGCCGAGAAGACAGAGAGAAGATGATGCTTATATCACTATCAGCGGTTTCCAGAATATCTGTCAGCGGGCAGCCCGTATGCTTGACCAGGCACAGTACAGAATCTACATGACAGGGACTGCGGCGATGCTTGAATTGTTCAGAGAGAAGCTGGAAGAGCTTGTCGGACGGCAGATCAAGGTTGTATTGATCACTGAGCCGGGATTTGAACTGGATGAGGCCATTATTTATCACAGCAGTCATATAGAGGCCGGGCAGATTGGACTGATATCTGATTCGACCCATGTTTTGACGGGAGATCTGTCAGAAAGTGATAGTTGTTCCTGCCTGTATTCAGGCAAGAAGAATCTGATTGATTTGTTTAAACAGTCATTAAGCCGCCAGATTCAGCTCATTGAGCTGGGGGCAGCAGAAGAAAGGAAGTAATAGACAATGAAGAAAGTACCTTTTGTGACAAAAGAACAGTTAGACGAAATTGTGAAGAAATATCCTACACCTTTTCACCTTTATGATGAGAAGGGAATCAGAGAGAATGCAAGAAAGGTATATAAAGCGTTTTCATGGAATAAAGGCTTCAAGGAATATTTTGCTGTTAAGGCGACACCAAACCCAGCGATTCTGCAGATCATGAAGGAAGAGGGCTGCGGTCTTGACTGTGCAACTAAGGTTGAACTGATGATGGCGAAGGCCTGCGGTTTTACCGGACATGACGTCATGTTCTCATCTAATGTAACACCGGCCAATGAATATGCCTATGCCAAGGATATGGGTGTCATTATTAATTTTGATGATATCACCCATTTGAAATATTTCGAAGAGAATGTGGGCGAATTTCCTGAGACAGTATGCTGTCGTTTCAATACAGGTGGTGATTTCAAGATCAGCACAGCTATCATGGATGTACCAGGGGAGGCAAAATACGGCTTTACCCGTGAACAGCTGACAGAGGGCTTCAAGTATCTGAAATCCAAAGGCGTGAAGCATTTTGGTATTCATGCATTCCTGGCCAGCAATACCAAGACAAATGATTATTATCCGGCATTGGCCAAGATCCTTTTCAAGACCGCTGTTGAGCTGCATGAAGAGACAGGTGCAGATATCAAGTTCATTAACTTATCAGGTGGTGTAGGCGTTGCGTATTCACCGGATGAAACGCCGAATGATATCGAAGTCATCGGTGAGGGTGTTCACAAGGTTTACGATGAGATTCTTGTTCCTGCAGGTATGGGTGATGTGGCTATCTTTACAGAGATGGGACGTTTTATGCTGGCACCTTATGGACATCTGATCGCAACAGCCATCCATGAGAAACATATTTTTAAAGAGTATATCGGTCTGGATGCATGTGCAGCGAACCTGATGCGTCCGGCTATCTACGGTGCATACCACCATATTACAGTGGCAGGCAAGGAGAACGAGCCTTGTGACCATATGTATGATGTTACCGGCGGTCTCTGTGAGAATAGTGATAAGTTTGCGGTCAACAGAATGCTGCCGAAGATTGATATGGGTGATTATATTATTATCCATGATACAGGTGCTCATGGCTTTTCAATGGGTTATAACTACAACGGCAAGCTTCGTTCCGCAGAAGTGTTGCTGAAGGAAGACGGTTCCACAGAATTGATCAGAAGAGCCGAGACACCGATGGATTACTTTGCAACCTTTGATTATACAGGATTATTTGATCGGTTTAAGGATGGTAATGAATGATAAGAGCCGTCATTTTTGACATGGATGGCATCCTTCTTGATACAGAGAAGATATATTGCCATTTTTGGATGGAAGCCGGGCGTGAGGCCGGTTATGATTGGAAGATGGAACACAGTCTGATGCTTAGAAGCATGGCGCCGGAATTTGCAGAGCCGATGATGAAAGAAGTCTTTGGACAGGATTTTGATTATCATGCTGTGCGGAACAGGCGCAAGGAGTTGATGGCTGTTTATATGGAAAAGCATCCGGTAGAGAAAAAGCCGGGTGCTGATGAATTACTGACTTATCTGAAGAGTCATTACTTCAAAACAGCAGTGGCGACGGCCAGTGGTGAGACGAAGGCGATGACTTATCTGGATGAGGTAGGGCTGTTGGATTATTTTGATCAGATCATCAGCACGGCGATGGTACCTCATGGCAAGCCGATGCCGGATGTGTATCAGTATGCCTGCAAGTGTATCGGTGAGAAGCCGGAGGCCTGCATTGCACTGGAAGATTCACCGAATGGGCTGATGGCGGCTTATCGGGCCGGATGTCTGCCGATCATGGTGCCGGATCTGTCACAGCCGGATGAAAAGCTTTCCAGGATATTGTATGGTAAGGCGGAGACACTGACGGATGTGATTCCTTATTTAGCAGCCTCCAGATAAAATGAATTCCTTTGATGTTGGTATTGAGTGAGGTAAATACAATGAAAGATATGAAAAAGGTTAGATTAGTAAAGTCCAGAACAAATAAGCTGCTGACAGGTGTTTGCGGTGGTATTGGTGAACTGATCGGTATTGACCCGACGATCATCCGTCTGATATGGGCGGCACTGTCACTGGCCGGCGGCTCTGGCGTTATTCTGTACATCATTGCAGCGGTGATTATTCCTGAGGATGATGATATTATTGATTCAGAATAACGGGCGAAACTTTCCAGGTTAAAACGAGATGAACCAATTAGCAGTTTCAAAACAGGCACATTTGCATTGCCGATCATTGGCAGCGGTACATAAGGCGGCAACAAATGCCGCCTAAGGACCGGCCATGATCGAAGCACCTGTTTTTGAAGCTGCTAATTGGTTCATCTTTTTTTAGACTTTGAAGTTTCGCAATGCAGGTATTGTGTTATTCATCAAGATGCAGTCGGGAAAATCTAACTAAAAAAATCAATTCTTATAGAAATCCCTCAGATAGTCTACCCGGGCAGTCATATTCTGCATCAGTGCGTCGATAAGAACCAGAGCGGCCATGGACTGGACAACAACAACAGCCCTTGGAACAATGATCGGGTCGTGACGGCCTTTGATCTGTATATCGATCGGTTCCCCCTCACGGGTAACGGTATGTTGTGTCCGGGAAATGGAAGGCGTCGGTTTGATGGCAGCCCGGAAAATGATTTCGGAACTATCGCTCATGCCGCCCAGAATGCCGCCGGCGTGATTGGTGGCCTTGGTGATATGACCGGCTGTATCGGTAGTAAATGCATCATTGTTGACAGAACCCTGAGACCTGGCAGCTGAAAATCCGTCTCCGATTTCAAAGCCTTTGACAGCACCGATGGAACAGATGGCTTTGGCCAGGTTCGCATTCAGCTTCTCAAAAACAGGATCGCCGATACCGGCAGGCATTCCCTGAATGCGGCATTCGATGATACCGCCGCAGGAGTCCTGCTTCTCCATCTGTGCTGCGATAAATGCTTCAGCCTCTGCGGCAGCCTGCATATCCGGCATATAAACAGGATTATTGAAAATATCTTCTGCATTGAAATGTGCCGGATTGATGGAGACAGGTCCGATGGCCTTTGAGTAAGCACAGATTTTGACACCGCATGCTTCAAGCAGCTTCATGGCAACAGCACCGGCTGCGACACGGCCGATGGTCTCACGGGCCGATGAACGTCCGCCGCCGCGGTAATCTCTGAAACCGTACTTGGCATCAAAGGTGTAGTCTGCATGTCCGGGACGATAGTATCGGGCAATATCCGAATAGTCGGAAGAACGTGCATTTTTGTTGTAAACAATGAGAGAGATAGGTGTGCCTGTTGTTCTGCCTTCAAAAATTCCTGACATGATCTCAACGGCATCCTCTTCCTTTCGTGGTGTTGTATAACGAGATTGTCCGGGTTTGCGCAGATTCAGGTAATATTGAATATCGGACTCAGTGAGTGCAAGCCCGGCGGGGCAGCCGTCAATAACAACACCCACAGCTTTGCCGTGAGATTCGCCCCATGTTGTGATTTTGAATTGATTACCAAATGTTGATCCAGCCATGTATATTTAAACCTCCTGATTGCATACATAATGAAAGAAAACGCATGGATACTGAAGTCGTATGGCATTCATTATAATAGAAAACATTGGAATTCGCAAGGTAAAGCAAAAAAGTTGACCGAAATTTTATGAAAATTAAACGAGAAGTTATGGATGATTTTGCCTAGCATGCGAAATGACTGGAAACGTTTCCACAAAATGTTCACAAAGTAATGGAAATTATGCTATGAATTGTCGTTGAAATCAGACATTAATAATACATAATAGACAAAAGCTTTCGAGTGAAATGCAAATTGGAAATTTGACATTCAGGTTGATGTATGATAAAAATATTCCAATCCAAGGAGGTCGCTTAAATGAACGAGAAGAATATTGTATTAAATAATGTGGAAGCAGCAAAAGAATTTGTGAAAGCTGCTTCTGAATGTGATTTTGATATTGATGTCTATTTTAACAGAATTGCATTGGATGCCAAATCCCTGCTTGGTATTCTCAGTCTGGATCTGAGAAGCAAGCTCAGAGTCTGCTACAGCGGAGAAAACGCCGGATTCAATACAGTTCTGGCAAAATATGCGGCATAATTATCGAAGCGTAGATGTTTGAAAAGAAACTGCTGCCTGGGGCGGCAGTTTTTTTCTGTTTTATGCATTTTTTTGTTGATAAATAAATCATTTACAGTTATACTAGATATAACGCTTTTTTATCAATATGCGAATGTATGTTGATTGTTCTATTATAATTAGGATAACAGGTGAGTGTATGTATCAAATCGTTGCAACAGACGGCAGAGCAAAGAGCGCACATATGGAAACCGTACATGGTGTCATTGAGACACCTGTTTTTATGAATGTCGGTACGATCGCAGCTATCAAAGGCGCGGTAGCGACAACGGATCTGAAGGAGATCGGTACACAGGTGGAATTATCCAATACCTATCATCTTCATGTTCGTCCGGGAGACCAGATTGTGAAACAGCTTGGCGGCCTGCACAAGTTTATGAACTGGGACAGACCGATTCTTACGGATTCCGGCGGCTTTCAGGTATTCTCTCTGAAAGGACTCCGCAAGATCAAGGAAGAGGGCGTTTATTTCCAGTCACATATTGATGGTCATAAGATTTTTATGGGGCCGGAGGAGAGTATGCAGATTCAATCGAACCTTGGTTCAACCATAGCCATGGCGTTTGATGAGTGTGCGCCGTATCCAGCTACAAGAGAGTATATGATCAACTCAGTTAACCGTACAACCCGATGGTTGGAGCGATGCAAGAAGAAGATGCAGGAGCTGAATGATGCAGAGGGAACAGTGAATCCGCATCAGCTGCTTTTTGGTATTAATCAGGGCGGAACTTATGCAGATATCCGTGTGAACCATGCTCGCACGATCCGTGATATGGATCTGGACGGTTATGCAATCGGCGGCCTTGCAGTTGGCGAGACACATGAAGAAATGTATCGCATTCTGGATGAGGTTGTTCCTGAACTGCCTCAGAATAAGCCGACCTACCTGATGGGGGTAGGAACACCGGCCAACATTCTGGAAGGTGTGGACAGAGGTATTGATTTCTTTGACTGTGTTTATCCGTCAAGAAACGGACGTCATGGACATGTTTATACCAACCATGGCAAGCTGAATCTTTTTAATGCGAAGTTCGAACTGGATGACAGACCGATTGAAGAGGGATGTCAGTGTCCGGCTTGTCGCAATTACACAAGAGCTTATATCCGCCATCTGCTTAAGGCAAAGGAAATGTTGGGTATGCGTTTGTGTGTATTGCATAATCTGTATTTTTATAATCATCTGATGGAAGAGATTCGTCTTGCTATCAGGGAACACAGATACAGCGAATTTAAGAAGTCTAAATTGGAAGGCTTTTTAAGTAAAGAAGATTAAGGAGGAACATCTAATGAATTTTTCACCAGTAGTTTTAACAGGCGCAGGCACAAGCGGTATTTTTGTTTTGATCGCTTATATTGCAGTTTTTGCAGTTTTAATGTATTTCCTTTCTGTACGTCCTCAGAAGAAACGTCAGAAGACAATTGATGCAATGATCGCAAATCTTGCAGTTGGTGACAGTATTCTGACAACAAGCGGTTTCTATGGTGTTGTTATCGACATCGCGGAAGATGTTGTTATCGTTGAGTTCGGCAGTGACAGACATTGCCGTATCCCAATGCAGAAAGAAGCGATTGTCAGCGTTGAGAAGGCTAATGACGAAGAATAATTGAATCATTACAAACGATTGGACAAAGGTGTGGAGATCATAAATCGGTTTTCACACCTTTTTTAGTTATATTTTACATAAAATTTATTAAAAACTGATAGTAAGGTACCTTATATAGTTTATAATAAGAACGGAGATAATTGATAAAAAATTGAGCGGCCGGCAGAGAATGGGCCGGTGAGAAGGAGGTTCAAATGGAACAGTTAAGAGCAAAAAAAGGTTTTATTATTGATATGGATGGTGTGATCTATCATGGCAATCGTCTACTCCCGGGAGCGAAGGAGTTTGTAGAATGGCTGTATCGTGAGGAAAAGGAATTTCTTTTTCTGACAAATTCCAGCCGTTATACACCAAAGGAACTTCAGAAGAAGCTGGAGTGGATGGGACTTGATGTGGATCAAAGCCATTTTTATACAAGTGCGCTGGCAACCGCTGCATTTATATCAACGCAGACGCCGGAGGCAACCGCTTATGCGGTGGGGGAACATGGGCTTCAGAATGCCCTGTATGATGCCGGCATTACAGTTAATGAGATTCATCCGGATTATGTGATCATCGGTGAAGCGGATAATTATTGCTATGATCATATTGTTAAAGCAACAAAATTTGTCAATGACGGTGCCCGCCTGATCGGTACAAATTATGATCTGACCGGTCCTGTGGAAGGCGGCATTGTTCCGGCCTGCAGAGCATTAATGGCACCGATTGAACTGGCAACAGGCAAACAGGCTTATTATGTGGGCAAACCGAATGCCCTGATGATGCGTACGGGACTCAGGATCCTTGGAGTGCATTCAGAGGATGCAGCCATCATCGGAGATCGTATGGATACAGATATTGTTGCGGGTATCGAATCCGGTCTGGATACGGTGTTGGTACTGTCAGGGGTAACAGCACCGGGGATGATCGAGGAATTTCCGTATAGACCGAGATTGGTATGCAACGGCATTGGCGACATTGCTGCTTTAGGCGACTAAACAGCTGCAGATGTATTGGGTCAGGCTCTCAGCTTTTCAAGAATATCATAAGGAACGACGAGACGGCCTTTGCCGGTACCAATCTGGATATGCGGTTTATAAGTACCGTGAAAATCTGAACCGCCGGAATACTTGAGGTGATAATGGTTAGCCAGATGGCTGAGATAAAGGTCGTCGGAAGGGGTATTGGTGGAGTAGTAGACTTCCATGGCTTCCAGTCCCCAGTCGGTCATCATTTTGACATATTTCTCAAGGGTGTTTTTGCCGAGCTTATAGAGCATCGGATGGGCGAGAACAGGGATTCCGTCAGCCTGTTTGATGAGTTCGATGGCTTCTTTCGGAGAAGTTTTGGTGCGGGGAATATAAAATGGCTTCCCGTCACCAAGGTATCGGTCAAAGGCTTCTTTGATGCTTTTGACAAAACCAACAGACAATAGATAACCGGCAAAGTTGGCACGGGTCAAAACACCGATGCCTTCTTTGGCGTGAAGTTTCTCAAGGGTGATATCCACACCGGCAGCCTGCATACGGGCAACCATCTGATTGTTGCGGTCTTCCCGGATCTGCTGCATGCGTGCCATGGCGGTTTGGAAATGCGGATTATTTTCATTAATATCAAGGCCGACAATGTGAAATTCGGTCTTGTCCAGCCAGGTAGCCAGTTCAACGCCGTGAACAAGTTCAATGCCGATTTCATTGGCTGCCTGTTGAGCCTCGGTAAGCCCCACAGTGGTATCGTGGTCCGTTAAAGCAACTGCACGCAGACCGCATGACGCGGCATGGTGAACAAGCTCTGAAGGCGTCATACTGCCGTCAGAAGCCGTAGAGTGAGTGTGCAAATCGATTCTATCCATAAGTTCTCCTTTCAAGTTGATATAGAGATATATTTATGATGTCTGTTCTATTGTAAGACATTTATGGATAAAAAGCCAGATGTCTTTTTGGTGGATATGGGGCATATATTTTATGGATCATGTTGTACTGAGGAATGATTTTGGAATGGATAAGAAGTTGGGTGCGGTGTCCGGTGGGCTGGGGATTGTGCGTGTGATGGCAGCTGCATGGCTGATCAGTGTGATGATTTCGGCCGTGGGCATGGTGCTGGCGTCATTGATTTTCTATGCAGTGGGTGAGGGTCAGAACAGAATCCGTGTTTCGGTGTACGTGGTGGTTGTATTGGCGGTTTTGATCGGCGGTATTTATGCCGGTCATCGGATCGGATACAGACGCTTTCTGTGGGGGCTGGCGCTGGGAGCTATATATTATGTCATACTCTGCCTGATTTCAGTGGTATCCGGATGTATGGCTGCCGCCGGGTGGCAGTTCTGTCTGCCTTTTGTGTTGCTTTGCCTTGGCAGCGGGATGTTGGGAGGAATGCTTGGATAAGCGGCTTTTGAAAAAGGTTCGGCATTTTTTTAGTTGGAATGCAGAAAGAAAAATCGTTGTTTTACACAGAGAATGGGTTGGATTTAGTAAAAAAATAGAAATTATTTCATATAATGCACGTATCTTTTTAAAAAGAGCTTTAAAAATGCAAATGAGTATGTTATAATATTTCAAGTTCATAATTGAAGGAGGAGTACATAATGAAACGTATCAAATCATTGAACACCAGATCTATGAAACAGAGCATGGTCAAAGGCGGATGCGGCGAGTGCCAGACTTCATGTCAGTCTGCATGCAAGACTTCCTGTACAGTAGGTAATCAGAGCTGCGAGAACAACAAATAATCAGACCTGATTGCTGATTGATTCAGCCAATATTATGAGCAGCGGTTTAGGGTTTTCTAAATCGCTGCTTGTTCATGTTGAAGGAATGTTTTGACTATTCGGGGTCAGGAATTTATGACAGCTGATTCCAAGCAGCTGCAAAGTTATAAAGTAGAATAAGAGAGTTAGGAGAATGTAAGTGATTCACCAGTATAAGAGTAATGGTTACAATATAGTCATGGATATCAACAGCGGTGCCATTCATGTGGTTGACGATGTTGTTTATGATATTATTGAGTTATATGAAGGCCATGAGAAGTCCGAGATCATGGATATGCTTGCGTCCAAGTATCCAAAGGAAGATATGGAAGAAGCATTTGAAGAGATTGAGACTTTAATTAAAGAAGAAAGTCTTTTTACAGAAGATATTTATAAAGATTATATTATTGATTTTAAGAAGAGAAAGACAGTTGTCAAAGCGTTATGTCTGCATATCGCCCATGACTGTAATCTTGCCTGTCGCTATTGTTTTGCAGAAGAAGGCGAGTATCACGGCCGACGTGCTATCATGAGCTATGAAGTCGGCAAGCAGGCACTGGATTTCCTGATCGCCAATTCAGGCAACAGGCGGAATCTGGAAGTGGATTTCTTCGGCGGCGAGCCTTTGATGAACTGGGATGTGGTTAAACGTCTCGTTGAGTATGGCCGTGAGCAGGAGAAGATTCATGACAAGAACTTTAGATTCACACTGACGACGAATGGTGTCCTGCTGAATGATGAGATCATGGAATTCTGCAATAAAGAAATGGCGAATGTTGTTCTGAGTGTGGATGGACGTAAGGAAGTCCATGACAATATGCGTCCGTTCCGCAACGGCAGCGGCAGCTATGATCTGATCATGCCGAAGTTCGAGAAGTTTGCCGAGAGCAGACATCAGACGAATTATTATGTCAGAGGTACATTTACGCATTTCAATAAAGATTTTGCGGCAGACGTGCTGAGCCTTGCGGATAAAGGATTTAAGCAGATTTCTGTTGAGCCTGTTGTTGCACCTGCATCTGAGCCATATGCAATCCAGGAGGAAGATCTTCCGGAACTTTGTGAGCAGTATGATCTGCTGGCGAAGGAAATCGTGAAGAGAGACCGTGCAGGTAAACATTTCAATTTCTTCCATTTTATGATCGATCTGGAAGGCGGTCCATGCGTTGCCAAACGTTTGTCAGGATGTGGTTCGGGTACAGAATATCTTGCTGTGACACCATGGGGTGATTTATATCCATGTCACCAGTTTGTCGGTCAGGATGAATTCCTGATGGGTAATGTCTGGGATGGTGTTGTCAAGACAGATATTCGCGACGAATTCAAGCTTTGCAATATTTATGCCAAGGATAAATGCACGAATTGTTTCGCAAAATTCTACTGTAGCGGCGGTTGTGCTGCCAACTCATGGAATTTTCACCATTCGATCACAGATGCGTATGATGTGGGATGTGAACTGATGCGTAAGAGAGTGGAATGCGCAATTATGATTAAAGCTGCTGCGGCAGATGAAGAAGGAGAATAAAGGCATGAAGAGTAAGAAGAAAAGCTGGCTTGTGCTGATCGTGGTTGTTCTGATGATCGCAGCCTGCGGTTATGTATCTGCATACGGATATGGCAAGGATCATATCGGTACAGCCAAAAACATTAAGCTTGGTCTTGACCTTGCAGGTGGTGTCAACATCACCTACGAAGCAGACGAAGACAATCCATCCTCTGAAGATATGAACGATACCGTTTACAAGCTTCAGCAGAGAGTAGAGGCATGGAGTACAGAAGCAGAAGTTTATCAGGAAGGCACAAACCGTGTCAACGTTGATATTCCTGGTGTTTATGATGCAGAGAAGATTCTCTCTGAACTGGGCAACCCCGGTTCTATCAGTTTCTGTGAAGCAAAGTCCGATGCGGCAACAGGCAAGGAAGTATTAGATGGTTACTGTGAAGTTGTGGGCGGCGAAGGCATCAAGAGTGCTCAGGCTACATCCCAGAAAGACAGCTATGGCAACACACAGTACGTGGTTTCTCTGATGTTTACAGATGATGGCGCCAAAGCTTTTGCAGAAGCAACAGCAAGAAATATCGGCAAACCGATCTACATCATCTATGACGGCAAGATTATCAGTTCCCCTACTGTTAATCAGGCGATTACAAATGGTCAGTGTGTCATCGAAGGCAATTTTACTTATGATGATGTGAATTCTCTGGCCACAACTATTCGTGCCGGTGTTCTGAAGCTCCAGCTGAATGAAATCAGTTCCAAAGTTGTCAGCGCCAAGTTAGGTGATGAAGCAGTTAAGACAAGTTTGATGGCAGGTGCCATCGGTCTTGTGATCGTTATGTTGTTTATGATCGTCGTGTATTGGATCCCTGGTGTGGCTGCAGCCCTTGCACTGCTTCTTTACGTGGCAGCAATGCTCTGCTTCCTAAATGGTCTGGATGTGACACTGACACTGCCTGGTATCGCCGGTATCATCCTTTCCGTCGGTATGGCGGTGGATGCCAATGTCATTATCTTTACGCGAATTAGAGAAGAAATCGCAGCAGGCAAGAATGTGCGTGAAGCCATTAAGATTGGTTTCGGCAAGGCACTTTCAGCCGTTATCGATGGTAATATCACAACATTAATTGCAGCAGCAGTTCTGTATCTCAAAGGTACAGGTACAATCAAAGGTTTCGCCATTACACTGGCCCTTGGTATTGTGCTTTCTATGTTTACAGCCCTCGTTATTACACGATTCGTGCTGATGGCATTATATGGTATTGGTTTTAAAGATGCCAAATTCTATGGTAAGCAGAAGGAAGCAAAGGTTAAGAACTTCTGCGGCATGAAGAAGATCACTTATGTGATCGCCGTGATCTGTATCTGTGCAGGTTTCGTCAGCATGGGTGTTCATGCTTCTGCAGGCAATAAAGCGCTGAATTACAGTCTGGACTTTACAGGCGGTACAGCCATGACTGTCAATTTCAAGGATTATCTTGAAGTCCCTGGCTCTGATGAAGATGATCTGAGAAAACTCTTTGAAAGTGAAGCAGGTACAACTGATATTCAGTTCCAGAATGTATCCGGTTCACCTGAAATCGTTATCAAGACGCCTGTTCTTGATCCTGAGCACCGTGCAGCTGTTAAGGACGCCTTAATGGAGAAGTACGCTCTTGAACAGTCTGATATCACTGAAGAGAATATCAGCGGTACAATCAGCGGTGAGATGCGTACAAACGCGATCCTTTCCGTCATTATCGCAGGTATCTTTATCATGATCTATATCTGGGTTCGATTCAGAGATATCAAGTTTGGTGCAGGTGCGATCATCGCATTGCTCCATGATGTACTGGTCGTTCTTGCTGTTTACTCAATTGCAAGAATCCCTGTAGGTACAACATTTATTGCTTGTATGCTGACAATCGTCGGTTACTCTATCAATGCAACCATCGTTGTATATGACCGTATCCGTGAAAACTCACATACAATGGTGAAGGCAACAACAGAAGAAATTGTCAACACAAGTATCAGCCAGACATTGTCCAGAAGTATCAATACTTCTCTGACAACATTGATCATGGTATTACTGATCTACATCATGGGCGTAACTTCTATTAAAGAATTTGCATTGCCGATGATGGCCGGTATCATTGCAGGTACATTTTCATCAGTATTCATTTCAGGTACGATCTGGGCTGTTATGAAAGGAAAGAAAAAATAAATATATTTCTTTATGAAAGGACTGCTGCACTGCGGCAGTCTTTTCTGATTAGATTATTGACTGCTGATTGGGCAATGCGTTGCTTTTTGAATCATGTATCAAATCGACAATTCAAAGCAGGCACGTTCGCACTGCCTGACACTGGCAGCGGTACATAAGGTGCTGAAGGACAGCACCTAAGTACCGGCCGTGTCAGAAGCACCTGCTTTTGAATGCGCCAATTTGATACATGATACCAAGTAAAACTGAATTGCCCAATCAGCAGTTCAAGTATATCGAAGAGGCAGAAAAGATAGCCGCAGTTCAGAAAGTCCTTTCACAAAGACAGTTTGGAATAAGGTGCCTTAATATAATATATTTATTTTGGTGCTTGAGGAAACTGGCGATTGA